>CADBLV010000143.1 GCA_902795555.1 uncultured Eubacteriales bacterium
TGTTTGAGCCTGATTTTCACTTTACGAACAAGTTTGGGTTGTGATAAAATAACAGTGTTGTGTGACAGAAAAACCAAGCTATCAGCTTATCCTGCATCGGAGCGGTGCGTCTGCTTCCGCTTCCAAGACTGTTATCGGCGGAAAAAAAGGTAATTCTCACTGAGGAAAAAGAGAACCATGACGATTGTGATTACCCCTGAGCAGGCGAGACGTTTCATTCTGATTAAGCAGGGACTGCTGGGCAAGTATCGTTTCATCGGGAAAGACGGAGCCTGGGAATATATTCGTCAGGCAGGCTGTATTCAGTATGATCCGGTGGACGTTTGTGGGAAAAATGCTGAGCTGACATTGCAATCCCGTGTGAAAGGGTTCCGGAAAAAGATGCTGCAGGATCTGCTGTACCGGGATCGTCTGCTGGTGGATTATTCAGATAAGGAACTATCCATCTGGCTCAGCGAAGACTGGCCTTATTTTTCCGGATATCGTGAAAGAAGCAAAGCACATGGGGCTGCATTTGCCGGGATCCCCGAACTTGAAAAAGAAGCGATTGCCTACATCAGGAAGAACGGTCCGGTCAGCAGCGATACACTGCCGATTACGGGAACCGTATTCTGGCATTCTTCCATGCACTGGAGCGGACACTGGCATAAAGAATCTCAAGCAGCACGCTCTGTGCTGGAACAGCTGTATACAGACGGTGTATTGCTGATTCATCACAAAAGCGGATCGCGGAAGTATTACGATCTGGCTGAGAAATACTTCTCTTCCGAACTCCTGAATGCGCCGAACCCCTGTCAGGATGAGGCAGCCTTCCTGAAATGGCGCGTCAGACGGCGGATCGGGGCGGTCGGGCTTCTCTGGAACCGCCGGTCAGACGCCTGGCTTGGCATTTCGATGACCACGGACCAGCGCAATACGGCCTTTGAGGAACTGAAGGCCGCAGGACAAATCTTCCCCGTTCAGGTTGAAGGGATCCGTGAACCGCTGTATATGCTGTCTGACGACATGCCTTTGCTCGACGCAGTAATCAGGAGGGAAGCGGACGAAAAGCCACGGCTGGAGTTTCTGGCTCCGCTGGATCCTATGTTGTGGGATCGAAAACTGATCGAAGCTGTCTGGAATTATCGATATTCATGGGAGATCTATACGCCGGCTTCGAAACGCAAATATGGCTATTATGTGCTGCCGATGCTTTACGGCACGGAACTGATTGGTCGGATCGAAGCTGCAGCAGACAAAAAGAACCGTCTGCTGACTGTCAAAAACATCTGGTACGAACCCGGTGTCCGGCAAACAGAAAAGCTGAGCAGAGCCGTTGATTCTTCAATCCGGCGGTTTGCCCGATTCAATGATTGCGATCAGACTGCGGTCAAATCATTTCTTTAAACCCGGAAGAAGGAAGTTTTTACGTGCGGAAAAACGTCCTTGACAAGTTTGCGAAAGTATGCAAAATAGGTCTCATGAACGATCAAAAATGAAACGGAGCGCGAACGATGAGATATGATTTTCTGACAATGCCGGACCGGAGGGGAAAAGATGCCCTGGCGGTTGACGCAATCGGTTCACCCGGTGCGCCGGCCGGCCCCCGGGAAGGTTTTGATGTGATTCCCATGTGGGTGGCCGATATGAATTTTGTCATCTGCCCATCGATTCAGGAAGCGATTATTCGGCGGACGGAGCATCCGGCTTTCGGTTATTTTGAAATATCGGATGATTACTTCAATGCTGTTATTCGCTGGCAAAGCACCAGAAACGGGGTTGAAGGGCTGGAACGAAAGCACATCGGATATGAAAACGGCGTGCTGGGCGGCGTGATTTCAACCCTGAATGTGCTTTGCTCCAGGGGCGACAGCGTCCTGGTGCAGAGTCCGACATATATCGGATTCACCCACGTGCTGGAAAATAACGGATACAGGATCGTACACAATCCCCTGATTCATGACGAAAACGGAATCTGGCGGCTGGATTACGCGGATCTGGAAAAGAAAATCATCGAGAATAAGATCCATGCGACGATATTCTGCAATCCGCAAAATCCCTGCGGGCGGGTGTGGCAAGCGGCGGAAATCCGGAAAGTGATGGAGATCTTTGAGAAGCATCGGGTGTGGGTGATCTCCGACGAGATCTGGTCTGATATCCTGCTGGACGGGCACCGGCATACTCCGACCCAGTCCGTATGTGACTATGCCCGAAGCCATACGGCCGCTTTTTATGCGCCTTCCAAAACCTTCAACCTGGCCGGACTGGTCGGCAGTTATCATATTATCTATGACGACTGGCTGCGGGAGCGGGAGGAAAAGGAAGCCTCTCTGAGCGCTTATAATTCGATGAACGTCCTTTCCATGCATGCGCTGGTCGGGGCATATACCCCTGAAGGCGAAACCTGGGTCAGCGAGTTGCGGGAGACGTTATCCGGAAACGTACAGTATGCATATGATCAGATTCGAACCGGCTGGAAAGGCGTGACGCTGCAGAAACCGGAAGGAACCTATATGCTGTTTCTGCACTGCGAGGAGTGGTGCAGGGAGCATGGGAAAACCATGGACGAATTGCAGAAGATGGGCACGGATGTCGGCGTGGCCTGGCAGGATGGCAGGCCCTTCGGGGATCCCTGGGGAATCCGGATGAATCTTGCGCTGCCTCTTTCCAGGGTCAGAGAAGCGTTTGACCGATTAAACCGATATGTGTTCCTGTAGGTGACCGTCATGTCCATGTCCTTTCACAGCAGACCGCAATGCATGGGGGAGGCTGTAATGAACGGCGGGATCATTTTCTTTGATACCGAAGTCGGAAAGAAGAGCGGAAGGGTCTGGGATTACGGTGCCGTCCGGGAGGACGGGGTTGTGATGCATGAAAGCAGCGAAACAGCTTTTCGTGCGTTTATTCGCGGGGCCCGATGGCTCGCGGGGCATAACATCCTGGATTTTGATCTTACACACATCGCGCCGATGATTCAGGAGGAATGTCCCGAAGCGGAACTGATCGACACACTGTATCTGTCTGCCTTACTGTTTCCTGCCAGGCCATACCATTTTCTTGTCAAGGACGATAAGCTGCAAAGCGGCGAGCTGAACAACCCCCTGAAGGATGCGGAGAAAGCGGCGGAACTTTTCCGGGACGAGCGGGAAGCCTTTGCACAGCTTCCTGCGGAGATGAAAAAAATAGACGTCCGTCTGCTGGCCGGAACGCGGCCTTTTGGGGGCTTTTTCCGGTGGCTTCGGGAAAACGGGGAAACGGAAACAGCCGACCTGATCCGTCTCTGGGAAGACAGGAGAAAAACAGACTTCGAAACCGAACAGACCGCGGATTTGATCCGGTATACCTTTCAAAACAAATTCTGCCGAAATGTGAACCTGAACCGAATCATTGCGGAAACGCCGACAGAGCTGGCCTATGCGCTGGCGCTGATCCGGGTGGATGACCGTTATTCTATTACGCCGCCTTGGGTGATCCGAAGGATGCCGGGGTTTGAGCGGGTGATGCAGGAATTGCGGGAAACGCCATGCAGCCGACCGGACTGCCTTTACTGTGCGCGGAAAATGGATGTCCGGAGTCGGCTGAAGGAAATCTTCGGATTTGACTCCTTTCGCACATACGAGGGCGTTCCGCTGCAGGAGCAGGCCGCCGAGGCGGCGGTTCAGGGACGTTCCCTGCTGGCCGTATTTCCGACGGGCGGAGGGAAAAGTCTGACCTTTCAGCTTCCTGCTCTCATGGCCGGGGAGGTTTCCAGGGGGCTGACGGTGGTCATTTCGCCGCTGCAATCCCTGATGAAGGATCAGGTGGATCATTTGGAACAAAGAGGCATTGCGGACGCAGTTACGATCAACGGGATGCTGGATCCGGTGGAGCGGAAGGCGGCGATCGAACGAATTGAAAACGGGATGGCTTCCCTGCTGTACATTTCCCCCGAGTCCCTGCGGTCCCGGTCGATCGAGCATATGCTGATGAATCGCCGGGTGGTTCGGTTTGTGATTGATGAAGCGCACTGCTTTTCCGCCTGGGGACAGGATTTTCGGGTGGATTATCTGTATATCGGGCCGTTTATCCGGAAACTGGGGGAAGCGAAACAGATGAAAAGCCCCATTCCGGTTTCCTGCTTTACGGCTACCGCGAAGCAGAAAGTCATCAGCGATATTCAGGACTATTTCCGGCGGGAGCTGGGCGTGGAACTGTCTCTGTTCGCTACACGGGCGGCCAGGGAAAATCTCCATTACAGCGTGCTTTTCCGGGAAACCGAGGACGAAAAATATGCGGAGGTTCGCCGGCTGATCCGTCAGAAGGACTGTCCGACCATCATCTATGCTTCCCGGGTGCGGAAAACGAAGCAGCTGGCAGAACGGCTGCGGGGGGACGGCATCAACGCGGAACCCTACAACGGGCGGATGGACAGCGCGGAAAAGGTACGGATTCAGAACGCATTCCTGCAGGATGAGATCAGGGTGATTGTGGCAACGTCCGCTTTCGGCATGGGTGTAGACAAGAAGGACGTCGGCCTGGTGATCCATTATGATATTTCAGATTCCCTGGAAAACTACACTCAGGAGGCCGGACGGGCCGGACGGGATCCTTCTCTGGAGGCGGATTGCTACGTCCTGTTCAACGACGGCGATCTGGACAAGCATTTCATTCTTCTGAACCAGACCCGTCTGAGCTTCAGTGAGATTCAGCAGGTCTGGCGGGGAATCAAGGATTTGACCCGGGGGCGGAAGGAAGCCAGCTGCTCGCCGCTGGAGCTGGCCAGGATGGCGGGATGGGATGACAGCGTGACGGATCCGGAGACCCGGGTGACCGGTGCGGTGGCCGCTCTGGAAAGCGCGGGTTATCTGGAACGGGGAAAGAATATGCCCCATATCTACGCAAACAGTATTCAGGCATCCAACGTGATCGAGGCGGCCCGGCGGATGGCGGAAGCCGGCGATATGACCGAAAAAGAACAGGAGACGGCCCGGCGCGTGCTGAGCTATCTGATCTCCCGCAAAAACACCCGGCGGGGTCTGAACGAGGAAGCGGAATCCCGCGTGGACTATCTGGCGGACCGGCTCGGACTGCCGAAAGAGACGGTCATTTATGCTATTCAACAGATGCGCGATGAGGGACTGCTGGCGGATCAGATGGATCTGACGGTATTTCTGCGCGTCGGTGATTCTCAGAACAAATCGGAACAGATTCTGAATGAGTTTTTGAAGCTGGAAGAATATCTGATCGACCATCTGCCGGAAGGCGACCCTTTCAATTATCGGGAGCTGAATGACAGTGCTCTGAAAAGCGGCATAAACGGCGCAACGGTCCGGCGGATTAAAACGCTGGTATTTTTCTGTACCCTGACCGGGGATTTGAAGAAATCCTTTCAGCCGGACGATGATCAGGTTCGGCTGGAGCGAAAAAGGGAGCGGGCCGACCAGATGGAGCAATATCAGCGCCGAGCGGAGCTGAGCCGCTTTATCGTGCGATATCTGTATCAAAAGAGCAGTCCCGCAGACCGGGAAAACAAGGAAATGCTGCAGGTTTCCTTCTCTGTGACGGAACTGGTGACAACCTTTCCGGAAAGGAAAGGATTTGACGCCTGGCAGCCGGGTCACGGAGAGGTTGAGCAGGCATTGTTGTTCCTTTCCAAGATTCAGGCGCTGACGATCGACGGAGGTTTTCTGGTTTCCTATAACGCAATGCAGGTGAAGAGGCTGGAAACGGACAACCGTGTTCAGTATAAGAAAAATGATTATCGCCAGCTGGAAGCTTTTTATCAGCAGCGGATGCAGCAGATTCATATCGTCGGGGAATATGCCCATCTGATGGTTCGGGATTACGACGAGGCACTTCAATTTGTCCGGGATTATTTTCAGATGGAATATGAACCCTTTCTGAAACGTTATTTCAAAGGGGAACGGGAAGAGGAGATTCGGCGGAATATCACGCCGCAGCGCTATGACAAACTGTTTGCTGCGCTGTCCCCTGCGCAGCGAGCCATCATTGACGATCATCGATCCGCGACGATGGTGGTGCTGGCCGGGCCGGGCAGCGGAAAAACCCGTGTTCTGGTTCACAAGCTGGCTGCACTCCTGACGATGGAGGACGTCAAGCATGACCAGATGCTGATGCTGACCTTTTCCAGATCGGCGGCGACGGAATTCAAGCAGCGGCTGCTGGCGCTGGTGGACAACGCGGCGCACCTGGTGGAAATTCGAACTTTCCATTCCTACTGTTTCGATCTGATGGGAAAGATCGGAAACCTGAATGAAACAGAGCATGTTGTGTCCGACGCGGTTCGGATGATTGAGGAGGGTCGGGCTGAGCCCCGGCGAATTACAAAAACCGTGCTGGTGATCGACGAGGCCCAGGATATGGATGCTTCGGAATATGCCCTGGTGACAGCCCTCCGGAAGGTGAACCCCGGCATGCGGGTGATCGCGGTTGGGGATGACGATCAGAACATCTTTGCCTTCCGGGGATCGGATTCCCGGTATATGGCGGCTCTGGCCCGGGCGGAAGGCGCGCAAACCCGTGAATTGCTGGAGAATTATCGAAGCGATCGGGCGATCGTGGCCCTGGCGAATGCCTTTGCGCAAACCCTGTGTCAGCGGCTCAAGACGCATCCTGTTCATTCCGCGAAAGCGGAAAAAGGGCGAACGGTCCTGAGAAGGTATCCCGGGGCCGCAAAGCATCTGGAAATTCCGGCGGTGGAATGGATTGCAGCTGGCGGGATCCCGGCGGCGAAGGCGACTTCTCCAACGAAGATGAAGGAAAAGGAAAGTCGGTGCATTCTGACGGCCACCAACGAGGAGGCGGAACGGGTGGCGGGGATGCTGAACGACCGGGGAATACCCGCTCGCCTTTTGCAGGTCAATGAACGGTTTAACCTGGCGGATTTGGCGGAAATCCGTCATTTCCTGCGCAGACTGGGGGAAAAAGAAACGCCGGTGATCAGTGAAGAAAGATGGCAGGCGGCCCGGAAAGGTCTTGAAAAGACCTATGCCGGGAGCACTGCCCTGCCGATGTGCCTGAACATTCTGGACACCTTCCAAAGCGTGAACCGAGTGCTGTATCAATCCGATTTTATGGAATTTCTGCGAGAATCCCGGGCGGAGGATTTCATGGTGTCGGAAGGAGCGGAAATCCGGGTTTCCACTATGCATGGAGCCAAAGGGCGGGAATTTGACCGTGTGGATCTGATTCTGTATGAAGGCGCCTTTGACACGGAGGAGAAGAAGCGGGCGGTGTACGTAGCCATCACACGGGCCAGGCACGAGCTGACCATTCACACGAACAGCCGATTCTTCGATGCCATAGCGCCGATTTTTACGGAAGCGGTTCGCGTTCCGAAAACCGATGAGGAACCGGAACGGCTTACCATCGCTCTGACGCACCGGGACGTGGATCTGGGATTTTTCAGGGGAAGGGAAGCGCTGACGCTGAAGCTGATCAGCGGGCAGGCGCTGACGCCGGACGGAAACCGGCTGATGGGGCCGGGCGGGATGCCGGTGTTACGGTTTTCCAAGGCTTTTATTGCGCGTCTGGAAAGACTTCGAAAGCGGGGATATGTGATCTCCGGAGGCCGCATCCGTTATATCCTTGCCTGGAAGGGTCAGGAAGAACCGCGGGAGATTCCGATCGTTCTGCCGGAAATCACGCTGCGGCTTTCAGACGGTTTGAAATGATCTCATCAGGGACAATACGAGAAGCATACAGGGAGGAGAACGGAAATGATCAACGATTTTTCAAAGGCGATGACGAATCCGGAGCGGTCCTGCGGGGCTGTGGTATTCACATGGAAAAAGGGTGTGCCTTACTATGTGATCGTTCAGGAAATGGCCGGGGCATACAGCTTTCCAAAGGGGCACATGGAGGGGCAGGAAAACGAGGAAGAAACAGCCAGGCGTGAGGTGTTTGAGGAAACCGGAACGCATCCCGCCTTTCTGGCGGGTTTCCTTCAGGAAGATGAGTATGACCTGGCGGAGAAGCCGGGTGTCAGGAAACGGGTGACCTATTATCTGGCGGAATTGCAGGATGAGACCCCTGTACCCAGGCCGGGAGAGATCCGAAGAATTCAGCTGCTTCCCTATGAGGAGGCACTGACGTGCTTTGAGCACGAAAACATCAGGAGGATTCTGACCGCAGCCCATGATTTTCTGATTTCATCAGAGAGAGGGAACCCATGAGAGAAAGTCGAAAGTCGGTTTTGCTGGTTTTTCTGGCATCAGTATGCTTCAGCACAGGCGGCCTGTTCATCAAGCTGACGCCCTGGTCCGGGCTGGCCATCAACGGCGCGCGGAACCTGATCGGCTCGGGAGTCATCGGGATTTATCTGCTGATCACAAAGCACAGGCTTGTATTCAGCCGGCAGGTGTTTATAGGGGCTTTGTCCATGATCGGCGTGACCACCCTGTTTGCCGTGGCCAATAAGCTGACGACCGCTGCGAACACAATTGTTCTCCAGTTTACGGCGCCTGTGTTCGTGATTTTGCTCATGGCCCTGATTTATCATCAGAAGCCGGGAAAAGCCGAGCTGATTGTCTGCTTCCTGGTGTTGCTGGGCGTGGTGTTGTTTTTTGTGGACGGGCTTCAGGCCGGGAACCTGCTGGGAAATGTGCTGGCGGTGCTGTCGGGGATTTGCTATGCCGGGGTGTTCATGATCAACATGGGCAAAAATGCGGACGCGATTTCCTCATGCTTTCTGGGTCAGTTGGCTGCCGGCGTGATCCTGACACCGCTGTGCTTCGGGGAGACGGATTTTTCCGCCCGGACGATCGCAGCAGTGGTTGCCCTGGGCGTGATTCAGGTTGGCGGCGCTTATATCCTGTTTTCCATCGGCATCAGGAAAACACCTCCTGTGACGGCGAGCCTGATCACGGGCATGGAACCGATTCTGAATCCTCTGTGGGTGGCGTTGTTCTACGGAGAACGGATTTCTGCGCTGGCGACCATTGGGGCAGTGATCGTTGTATGTTCTGTCGTCGGATATAACCTTTTTCTGGCACGCGGGGGGAAATACGGAGGATAAACAAATGAGAAACGAAATGAAGCGAATCGGCGGGCGAGGAACCGGATGGCGGAAAGCGGTCGCGGGATTTCTGCTCGGGAGCGTGATGCTGATCACGATTGCGGGCGGCATTGCGGAGGCGACGTTGACGGAAAAGAGCCTGGAGCTTGGGAAAAGCCGGGTAGCCTATCCTGCGGTGTCCGGGATGGCGGATGCGGAGACGGAGGTGGCAGTGAATGAGACCATTGTGACGGAAGGTCATGTAAAGGATTACCTGGCGCGGATGAGTATGCTGATCTCCGGAGGACAGCTGACCACGGACTGGGAATGCGGGATCTTCGGGGATATTCTCAGCGTTTCCTTTCTGACAGAAGGCGCGGTGACGACCTCGCGCCATGAATCCGTTCGAACGGCGGTGAATCTTGATTTGAAAACCGGCGAGCCGATTCACTGGACGCAGCTGATGCGGGATTCGGAGGAGGCGAAAGCCTTTTTGGAAGACTATCTGGCGGAGACCGTGGCGCCGGACCTGAGCGAGATGCTGCTCTGCAGCGAGGTGACGCCGATTCCGGACGCCTTTCGGATGGACGAAAGCGGGCTGACCTTCCTCTATCCTGCGGAGCAGCTTTGCACGCTGCATGATCGGGCGGGAGAGATTCATCTGGCCTGGTGCGAAATCCAGGAGTTGCTGAACACGGAGACGGGAAGCATTGCGGAACGAATGGGCGTACTGTCCTCGCTGACTTTGGACAATGAAAGCGGCGAGAAAATACGGGAAATGGCATCGGGTGGGCGTCTGGCCGGGATTCCGGCGTCTGTCGGAGAGCCGCTGAAGCCGCTGACGGATCGGTATCATCTGGCGATTGATCCGGACGTCTATGAAGGGGGACGGATGTTTTCCCTGGAGGGTGGCCCGTTTCGGCGGGTGTTCCTGCTGACGGATTTTCTGAGCGAGGAATGGGACGAAAGCATTGTTCAGGGCATTCGGGCGGATCGGGGGAATTATGCCGGCCTGTGCATTGGGCTTACAACCCGGGCAGAATGGCGAAAGGCGCTGGGCGAACCGGACTATGCCGTGGAGATTGATGAAGAAAAAGCTGAGCGAAACCGGACAACGCCGGGCTCCTGTGATTACTATCGCTGCGGCGATTATCAGCTGCGGCTGGAAAGTGACCTGGACGGTATTTTGAAAAGCGTGATCCTTGCGGAATGACCCAGATGAATCAGCCTTGGCATGATTGCTTTGATTTTTCAAAAAAGGAAAATTACCCTATTTTGGTTTGTCCGGACAAAAAACGGCGGAAGCTGCGGAGCAAATCATCCCGGTTACACTCACATTTAGTTACACTCACGACTTCGGAATGGTGGGAAGCATTGAAATATAAGGACTCGAGATGGATCGGCGGTTACACTCAAGAACATGTACGGAACAAAACAGACAATTGAAAAGCTTTATGTATCAAGGCGTCCGGGGCAGGATCGGTTACACTCATTGTGAGTGTAACCCGGGGCAGTTACACTCACAGCCTCGTGAGCCGGGTTATTTCTCTATGGTGAAAAGTTGAAGAGAACGAACGATCGCGGAGAGGCGATCCGCGAGGGACGTGGGACAGTTGACAGCATAAAGACCGGTCTCGGTGACGGTGTGGAGGCGAAGGGTGTCTCCGGATTCCATACGGATGGAGGCTTTGCCGAAGAGCGTCGGGCCGGCAACGGATGCGAAATGGAAATCCTGCTCCAGCAGGGAAAGCGCTGAGGCTGGATAGATGCTGCGGAGAATGAGAGGAAGACCGTCCTCGGTTTGCCAATAGAGGGTGGCAACCCGGGCGAAGCCATCTTCCAGGGCAGTGTCGGCGGAGGCAGCGGACACAAAGCGCATGCCGGAGCCGCTCATGAAGCTCATAACCGGAACAGGAAAGGTCGCAACCAGGGAACGAAGATCGTTTTCCTCCGAGATATTCAAGGCAGGGCTGGGAGTCAGCAGCGGCTGGACGACAGGGGATTCCTGCGCGCCGGTTGGCTGCGGCTGCGCAATGATCAACGAAAAACAGGCTGCGGCGAGGGCGACCAGAGACAGGATGACGCTCAGAACCCGCAGCAGAAGCTTCAGGAGCTTTCGGACAGTTCCTTCCTTTTTCAATGTCGTGAAAATCGCCTCATTTCTGAACCGTAGCTCATATAGGATAAGCCATCTGGCAGACGATGCCGGTATCCGTCCGCCCTGTGAACGAGAACGGAAACAGCCGCCTTTCTGAAATGATATTATAACGGGGAGCATCGGGTGCTGTCAAACGACAGCCGGAGCAGTGGGCTAATGCCGTGAGCTGGTGTGACAGGTCATCGCGGTGGGTTAACGCGGCGGGTCGGCATGAAACTTGCGTTCTCAGAGAAAGAGATGTAAAATAAATTGTTTCAGAAACCCTACCCTGCAAAGAGGAGGAAGTATGGCTCAGAGGAGCAACGGAAGGAAACAGGCGCCTGCGTATTCGGCAGATACCCTGGCCCTGCGGATGATTGCGGGACTGGCGCTGGTAGCGCTGGGTGCGCTGATTTTCATGGCAGTGGATCTGCGAATGACGGGCAATATTTTTGAAGGGTTGCGGCGCGTGTGTACCGGGCTGTGTGGCAGTCTGGCCATGGTATTGGCTGTGCTGCCTTTATGGGCCGGCGGACTGGTGATCTGGTCGACGCAACGGAAAGCGCCGGTGAAACCCTGGCTGTACGGGGTGCTGTGCTTTGTGGCGCTGAGCGGCTTTATCATGCTGATCAGCGGCGGTGCCATGGAGCATCTGAGCCGTCAATACGGATCTTCCTGGGGCGATGTGGTTTCCGGGGCATATCAGGATTGTTCACGTACCGGCACGGGAGGCGGCGGACTGGGTGCGGCGCTGGCCTGGCCGCTATGGCGGTTTACCGGCAGCGTACTGGGCATTATTCTCACCTTTCTGCTGATTGCCTTCGCGGCTCTGATGGCGGTTGGCCTGACGCCGACGAGAATCAAAGACCTGATCACCGGACAGGCGGGACGCCGAAGAGAAGAAAACCAGCACCAGCGCAGGATGTCCGAACAGGAGCAGATGGCATGGCAACAGCAACAAATGGCCGCCTGGCAGGAGAAGCAGCGACAGCAGGCCCAAATCATTGAACAACAGCAGATGGCCCAGCGGCAGGCGCAGAACGCGATGCAAAATCAGCCCGGGTATGCTGCTCAGGCTTCTTTCACGGGGCCGGCGGGGCAGAGCATGACCGGCACGGGCCGGGGAAACAGCGTGGAGGCCTGGCAGCAGCAGATGGCGACGCAGCAGGGGGTTGCGGTTTCCGCGGGCGGGAGCAGGCTGAGCCAGATTTTTAAGCGTAGCAATCCGGAACAGCCGGCGCCGGTGAAGCAGCACAAGAGCAAAATCTTTGGGAGGAACCACGAGGAAAACGACGGGCTGAGCGACGGAGGCATCCCGGAAGGCGGTGCGGCCATGCAGGCTGCCCGGCAGATGCAGGCGGCAAACGAGGGCCGAATTCGGATGACGGCCACCGGCGAGCCGATCGGACAGCCGAATACCCAGTGGACCTCTGGGCAGGGAAAGCAGGCGGAGAACCGGAACCGAACCCGTGACACGGCGATCGGAAAGAGCGCCGGGCAAACGGAGGAGCGGCAGCCGATCTGGCCTTCGGAGATGCGAAAGGCGGAGGAAGAGGAAGCCCGCCGGGCGGAGGAAGCACGCCTGAAGGGTTATCAGCGGCCTGAACCGGAGGAGGAGATTGAACCTGCGGCTTTGTCTGCGGACGCGGTAGCAAGAAAACTGCGCCATGATCATAAAGGAGAAAAACCAGCGATTCAGGAGACGATTTCAGATGCCCGCGAGGACACGGAAGACGCGGAAGCCCTGGCGGCGGAACTGCGCGACAAATGGGGCGACAGGCGCGGAAAGAGCGCCGGGCGGACCGGAAAAGCGCCGGGCCGGGCAGCGGGATCCGATACGGGACGGTCGGAGTGGGAATCCGAGGAAACCGGGCGAACCGGAGCAGGACAGGCGGCGCAGGAAAACGACGGGACAGCGATTACGGAAGCAGATCCGGTCGGGAGAAGGCCGGATCGGAAGACGGGCTCCGGCGGGAAACAGGAAACGAACGATGTCGGACGGAAGGATCGGAATCCGTCGGCGAAGCCTGCCGTGCCCGCTGTACAGATGACGGTCGGGATCGAGGCTTATCGGCCGTCGCTGAAGTTGCCGCCTAAGGAAACAACGGAGACGGCGCAGGAAGAATACTGGGAGCCGACGCCCTACTATGCGCCGCCGCTGACGGATCTGGCCAAACCCATGGCCAGCCAGGAGAGCACGGCGGCGGAGGACGAAATGCGATCCCGGCGGCTGGAAGAAACGCTGGCGAGCTTCAAAGTGACCGCAAGAGTGGTTCACGTGACACACGGACCGGCCATCTCCAGATTCGAGCTGGAGCTGGCAGCTGGCACGAAGGTGAACAAGATAACCGAGCTGGAAAAGGATATTGCCTACGGCATGGAAGCCACCTCTGTGCGGATTGAGGCGCCGATTCCCGGAAAGAGTCTGGTGGGCGTGGAGGTGCCCAACCGGAAGGTTTCCACGGTGACGCTGCGGGAAGTGCTGGAAAGCGAGAAGATGCAGAACGCCAAGAGCCTGCTGACAGTGGCGCTGGGGAAGGATATCGCCGGCACACCGATCGTCTGTGATCTGGCGAAGATGCCGCACATGCTGATTGCCGGCCAGACAGGCAGCGGAAAATCTGTCTGCATCAATACGATCATTAACAGCCTGCTGTTCCGGGCCAGTCCAGACGAGGTGAAGCTGATTCTGGTCGACCCGAAGGTGGTCGAACTGCAATGCTACAATGGCATTCCGCATCTGCTGATTCCGGTGGTAAACGATCCCCACAAGGCCGCGGCAGCCCTGGCCTGGGCTGTGGCGGAGATGATGGAACGGTACGACCGTTTCGCAGAGCGCAAGGTACGGAACCTGGACGGTTACAACGCCTCGCTGAGCCCTTCCGAAAA
>CADBLV010000144.1 GCA_902795555.1 uncultured Eubacteriales bacterium
ATCGCGCGGGAGGATAAGCTTCCGTCCTGCGGCCTTCACGTCCGATTCCTCACCCAGCCGGTCAGCTGGAAAGCGCTGGAAGAAGATGCCGCGCCGGTGGCCGCTTTTCTGCGGGCCGCTTTCTGGTTTGAGTCGGAAATGGCGCCGGTGCTGCGTGCCCTTGCCGCGGGTCGTTCCGGAAACAACAGCGCATTTCCCCGGAATGTGCTGACCAGGCGGCTGCAGAAAATCGTCGGCCGTTCCGCTGCCGGCGGATCTCCGCGGGAAGAATCTTCGGAGAGCTCCTCTCCGTCCTTTGATCCCCTGGATCGGGCACTTCGTTTTGTGCTTTCGGAAACGGTGTCCCTCCTGCGCGCTGTTCCGCCTCAGCTATTGCCCTCCTCCGAGATGAATGCCCGGTGGGCCGCGGCGATCTCTGCCTGCGGCCGGGCGGTCACCACCGCTTCCGAGCTGGATGTCTCCCGGCAGGAAGCGGAGGAGTCCGGACTGGATCAGGTGATGCCGGTGCATCGGGTGTCCATGGCGGACACGGAGGAAGAGAAAATGCTCCGCCGCCTGGATGAGATGGAAGATCAGCTGGCGTCGGAAAAAGAGGCCCGTCAGGCGACGCTTCGGAAACTGGGCGGCGCGGGAGGCATGCTGGCCATTCTGGACTGCCGGACGAAATGCGAATCGGCGCGGGAAGCCAATCGGGCGCAGCTGGCCCGCCTGGCCGAAGCACCGAATGTGGAAAATCTGACGCTGATGGCCGCTCAGCGGCGCTCCCGGCTTCTGGAGGCGGCCATCCTGCGATGCCGCCGGGATCAGGAGGATCTTTTTCAGGAAGGCGCCTGGCAGAATCCGCCGACGGAGGCCTCCCTTCTGTCCGACAGCGCCGCGGGGCCGCTTTCTCCGGAAGTCCTGACCAACCTGGAGCAGCTTCTGCGCGATGAGCCTTCTGCCGGGAAAGCGCTCCGGGCCCGGCTGGGACAGCTCTTTCCCGCCGTGGTGCTGCCGGACGAAAAGGCTACGCTGAAATCGCTCTCTAAGCAGCATGTTCTGGAAGGAGCTTCTTCCGTGCCGGATTTGTTCCGTCTGCTCTTTTCCGCTTTCCTGGAAGATCTGGGGCCGGTGCGCTGGCCCGGCGGCTGGGAACTGCCGCCCCTGCCGCTTCTGCCGGATATCTATCCGGAAAAGCCGGTGGTAACCCTGCGGGATCTTCTTTCCCTGCTGCCCTCCTCCCCCTCGGCGGAGGATGAGGCACACCTGCGCGGACTGCTGGCCTTTCTCTGGACGCGGGAATACTGGCGGCCTGCCGCCGGAGAAGGAACGCCTGTCTTTGAGGCCGTCACGGCGGATGCTTCCCCTCTGGCCGCGGCATTTCTGAATGACGCCGGCGGCGAAAAAGTCTGGATTGTTTCTCTGAAGCGGGAGGAGGTCTCCCTGCCCTTTGCCCTGATTCTTCCCGGGCTTTCCTTCCGTTCCGCCCGGTTCACCGCGTCGCATGCGGACTTTGTTCCCGCCGAAATTGCCTGGTTTGATCGGGAGAACGATCGATTCCGGGATCCTGTGCCGTTCCTGAGCGAAACAGACCGGAGTCTGCTGCTCGACCGGCTGGAGCAGATCGATCTGCCGGGCCTGTTTGCGCCCTTCGCGGAGGATTTGCGCGCTGCCCGGGATGCGGAAACCACATCCTCTCCGGATCTGGAAATCCTGCTCAAGGCGGTGTGCGGACTGGCGGATCTGCCCGCCTATCGGAGCAGCCTGCGCCGGACGGAACGGATGGCGGAGCATGCCCTGGATGAAGACAGGCTCTCTTCCTGTCTGGCAGGTCGGCCGATGCCGGCAGCCACGCTGTCTCCGGGAGCCGTGGATGTGCTGTATCTGTGGCGGGACGTTCCCTTCGCCCGCGAGGATCCCCGTCGCATTTTGATTCCGCTGGATCTTTCGGAGAAGGCCTGGGTGCTGAAAACCCTTTCCGGAGAATGTGAAACCCTTTCGGATATCTCCGATGATTATCAGGATGCCCTGGTGCGCAATCTCCTGCTGCTGCGGGAAAGGATGCCTGACGCGTCGGAGGACAGCCTCGCCGTTCTGAACCGGGTTCTGAAAAGCGCCGGCCGTCCCATCGGCGGAAAAATGACGAAGCTGACCTGGCCCTGGGATCCCCTCTCCCCTTCGGTGCAGACCGTGATGCGGGAATGTCTGGGAAATCGGCTGTCCGATGCCGCCATGGGCGCTTTCAGCGATCTGCTGATCCGGTTCCCCGCCCGGGGCGGAGACGTGATCGGGGATACGCTGCTTTGCGCCCAGTGTACGGTCATGCCCCGGGAAGGAGAAAGCGCGGCAGACAAAACCGCCGATGTTCCGGAGAAAGACGCGTCCGCCGACTCTGACGCTCCCGCCGCGCCCGACGCCTCCGACGTCCCCGATGCCCCTGCCCGTCCCGGCTTCTCCTCCGATGCCCTGCTGCCGCCCCTTTCGCCTTCCTTTGCGGCCGGATTATGTCATACGCCGGAGGGCCGCACCCTGATCAACGATCACCTCCTGTCCTTCCGGGCCATGGAAAACGGGTCCATCCGGGTCACCCTGACGCTGGAAGGCGCCTTTTCCATGCAGCTGATCCGGATATACAGCCCGGAAGAAATCGTTTCTCTCTATGCCCATGATATGCCCACGGTAGCTGTCTGGCCGAATCTTCCCTTCTCCCCGGAGCACTGGCACGCCTACTTTGTCTATGGCCATGTGCCCGCTCCCCTTTCCGTTTCGATGCTGACGGAGGATGAGGAGGAGGTCGCGCCGGAGGCCGGTGTCGCTTTCCGGTCCGTGTCGCAGCTTTCCTCCTGTCCCGTGTGTCTGATTTTCCGCCGGGAGGACAAAACCGCCGGCGCCCTGCCGAATCTGCTGCCCCGGCCGAATCTGCCCGAGGGCGGAAATCTGACGGTGTGCCTGGATCTGGGATCTGCCGCGGCCTCGGTGGTGCTTTCGGGAGGCGGCGGGGCCGGTCCGCTGCAGGGGTCTTCCGCGGTTCGGGTGCTGCTGAACAATCCCGCCGCCACGCAGGATCTTCTGCGGAATGAATTCCTGCCTTCGGTGTCCGTCTCCGCCCTGATTCCCGCCGCGGTGCGCCTGTTTCATAATGCGGTCGGCGAAGAGCCTGTTCCCCTGCGGGACGGGATACTTCTGCTCTCCTCCGGTCTTCGGGATGTGCTCAGTCTCCCCGCCGAATCCCTGTATGCCGCCATGAAATGGGATGACCTGAAAGGGCGGTCCCTGAGGCTTTGCGC
Organism: uncultured Eubacteriales bacterium; assembly: GCA_902795555.1. Next base: position 3,267 of record CADBLV010000144.1, read on the forward strand.
CCATCAGATCATGCTGCTCGCCGCCCTGCAGGCCCGTTCCTCCGGCGCGTCCTCCCTGTCCTGGCGCTTTGCCGTTCCGGACGGCATGGCCGCCGAAGGCCGGGAATACTGGGTGACCATGCTGCAGAATCTGGCTCAGGCTGTTTCCCGGGAAAGCGGATTCCCGCCTCCTCCCGGAAAGCCCCTGGCCCTGTTCGCCCCGGAGAGCCAGGCCCTGGCGGCCTATTTCCGCTCCTGCGCTCCGGAGGACACCCGCGGCGGATTCATGACCCTGGATCTGGGCGCCTCCGCGGCCTCCGTCTCCCTGAATCTGCGCGGCCGGGAGGAAACGGACTACAGCGTTCAGCTGCCCCTGGGCATTCATATGCTGGCGTTCCCCTCCCTGATGGCGGAGCCGCAGCTTTTGTCTCAGGCCTTCGGCTTTGTGCAGGATCCGGCCTTCCTGGCGGACCTGAACGCCATGCAGCGGCTGCTCGTCTCCGCCCGGACCGATCCGGCGGCCTTCCGGCAGGCCCGTCTGGCTTTGGATGCCTTCCTGGCAGACTGGTTTCCCCTGCTGTCCTCCGTCGCGGGTCAGTCTTTGATGGCCGGCGCCCCCGCCAGGCTCACGTCCCTGATCCTGCTGGATTTTTCCTTCCTGATGATGCTCGCCGGACTCCTGCTCCTTCGGGTCTCCGCTGATCCGATGCAGAATGATTTTCTGCCGGATCAGATCACCCTGTGCATTGCCGGACGGGGGTCTCAGCTGATGCATGTCCTGCCCGACCCGGTGCGGCAGGGCCTGTGGCGGATGCTGACGATGTTCCGGAATGAACGGGTGTCCTCCCTCACCTTCCTGTTCTCCTCCGAAAAAAAGCTGGAGATTCCGGTGGGGCTGTCCTGTCTTTCCCGGCTGACGGAAGGCCTGCCCCGCACGCCTTCGGTTCCCTCATCGCTGCCCGTGCGTCCGGAAGCGCTGCTCCCGGAGTTTATCCTTCGCTTCCGCGCCGTGTTTCCCGTCTGCGCGGAACAGGTATTTCCCGGCTTCTTTGCCCCGGATCCTTATCATCCCTTCTCCGCCTTCGGCGAATCGCTGGTGTCCGCGTCCATTCAGCATGCTTTCTCCGCGGATCCCAACCTTCGGCCTTTTGACGCCCTTTCCGCCTGGCTCGCCGATCTGAAGGAGCTCATCCGGGAGCATGTGTCCTTCGGTCCGTAAGCCCGAACGACGAATCGGAAGCCACCTGTCCGATCGCGAGCCCGCCCGATGAACCGTAGTCCCCTCGACGGCTCTTCAGATTCCTGACCGACTCTTCCCGATTCTGCAGGAGGTTTCCCCGTGATGATGAATGAACCTGAAATCATTTCCTCGGTCAAAAACCCGAAGGCAGTCCTCTGGCGCTCCCTGAAGGAGGCCAAAGGCCGGAAGGAACATGGTGCCTTCCTGGTGGAGGGGCTCCGGTTGACAGGAGAAGCCCTGGCCTCCTCTTTTCCAGTTCAGGCGGTGCTTCTGCGGAAGGATTTCCGCCCGGAGGTTGCGCTCCCGGAAGGCGTTCCTGTTTTCGTTCTGGAAGATCATGTCTTTGCCTCCGTTTGCGACACGGTGTCTCCCCAGGGCATCGCCGCCGTGCTGGCCATGGCGCCCAGGCCCGCGGAGGGCCCCCGGCTGCTGGCCCTGGACGGCATTCAGGATCCCGGAAACCTGGGCACCATCGTGCGTACAGCCGATGCCGCCGGATTTACAGGCCTCCTGATGAGCCGGGACTGCGTTTCCCTCTTCTCCCCGAAGGTGCTGCGCTCTGCCATGGGCAGCGTTTTCCGTCTGGGCTTTGATTTTCCCCCTTCCCTTTCTGAAGCCCTGGAGGCAAAGAAAAAAGAAGGGTTCGATGTCCTCTCCTCCCAGTTGGACGGAGATCCCTTCTTTGAGCGGGGGCCCGTCAGCCCCTCCTTTGTGCTGGTGATCGGCAACGAGGGAAACGGGGTTTCCGAACCGGTCCGGCGCGTTGCCACCCATCATCTGCGGCTGCCCATGGCCGGCGGCGCCGAATCCCTGAATGCCGCCGTGGCCGCGGGCATCATGATGTATGATCTGATGCGAAGCGCATCTGTCGGATAAAGGCCTTTTCGAAAGCTGCGTTGCCCCCCAGGGGAACCTGCCGCAGGGCTTTGGCCAGAAAGCGGATTTTCTCCCGGGCATCCTCGCTGCGCAGGAGAGCGGCCCCCTTCAATGCCGCGTTTCCTCCCGTCCTGGTGCGCCTGATCAGCGCTCCGGGCCACAGGCCGATCCGGGCGGCGGAAATCAGGTTCATTCGGCAGCCAAACCCGCCGCACAGCCAGGCTTCCCTAATCTCGTCGACCTCGGTGTGCGAGACCTGCAGCAGCGTTTCCAGCCCGGCTGCCGCAGCAGCCTTGGCCATCAGCACAGCCTGAACGTCCTCCTGCTCCAGTCCGATCCCGTCCCGCAGGGCCATTCGCCGCTCCATCCGTCCGTCAGTTTCGATCAGCCCCAGATCCAGACCGCAGGCGACGGCGTCCACCACGCCCGATCCGCAGATCCCCTCAGCCCTTCCGCCGCCGATGGTATGTGCCGCCGGACCGAATCCCGAGGCCGATACCTGATCGATGGCGCCCGTCCGCGCGGGACATCCCTGCCGGATGCCGACGCCTTCCAGCGCCGGACCCATGGCCGCGGAAGCCGCATACAGCACGCCGTCCTTCCACAGGGCCATTTCCCCGTTGGTTCCCAGATCGCACAGCAGCGCGGTCTCTTTTTTTTCGTTCATCCCGCTGGCAAGAACGGCGCACAGCAGATCGGCCCCCAGAAACCCGTGTGCACAGGGGGGAAGATAAACAGGTGCGCCGGTGTCCGGCCGGATAATCGTTTCGTCAAAGCAATGGTCCGGCATAAAGGGATATCGGCCCAGGCAGGAAGGGTTCCGGCCTGTATAGAGATACAGCATGGTCGTATTGCCGGTGACGATCCACTGGGTGATGTCCCCCGCCCGGTGATGGTGCATTTCCTTCTCCGCAGATGCCGGCAGGATTTCCCGCGCCTGCGGTTTTTCCTCCTGCTCCGAAGAATACGGCTGGGGTTCCCGCGCCTGCCTTTTCAGCCCATCTTCCGCAAGGGCGGTCAGGGCTTCCGACACGCTGCGCTGAAGGAAAGCCGTTCCGCGTTCCTCCGCTTCATGAATCCGCCCGATCACGTCCGCGGCGACGCTCACCTGGGGGTTGACATCCCCCGCGGAATAGAACGGGCACTCAGCGTTTCCTTCATACAGGCTCAGGGCCAGGGTGGTCGTCCCGATGTCGGCGACGGCAGTGATGTCCCCTTCAAAAAATGTGTCCTTCGGTTGGCTGTTTTGTACTCGTTCCCGCTGTAGCGGATTTCGAACAAAATATGCCTCCGTTTCATCTGTCAGGATCTCCGTTCTTTCTCCCGCCGTCCTCCGGAGAATGATCCGGGCGTCTCCCTTCAGGCGGGTCTGACAGCTGAGCCGCTTCCCCAGCTCCTTCTCCCTTTCCGTGGGCGGAAAGAGCGCTCCGCGGATGTCCGCCGCGCATTGGCCGCAAACGCCCCGGCCGCCGCAGGGATGAGCCGGGGAAATACCGGCTTCTTCCAGCACGGTCCGAACGGTCGGCGTTCCCCCGAAAGGAATCCGGCGCACCTCGTCCCCATATTCCACGGTCAGAATCGGCATCTTCTGTCTTCTTCCTTTCCCCGTCACATCGGCGAAACCGTCATCGCTTTCCGCCTGTCCGAACGCGCATTCACTGCGCCGCCGTCCGTGCTCATGGCGCGGTATACTGATCCGTCCAGGCATATCCGCATTCTTCGCACCGGTGCATCGTATATCCCCAGTGACCGTTCTCCGGCGCAATCACCGTCTCCGTCACCCGGGGCGTCTCGCAGCGCTCCGGAAGGAGCACCCTGTCCGTTTTCCGGGTTTCGTCCCGGATGAAGGAATCCGTATTGTTTCGCAGCCGGGAGGGCTTGGTCAGCTTTTCGCCGATCACTCCGGCACAATAGGCCCGGCGGTCCTTGTTGTCTTCGAAGAAGGAGATCCGTCCGGTCACAGCGTTCCTGGTCACCTTCCCCCCCTTCACATCCTGGCCGCAGTGATAATACATTCCAACCAGGCCGCCGTTGTGCACATATCCGTGACAGCTGTCATATCCGTCCACGTCCGCGGCGCATTCGACAACACTGCCGATCCCGCAGGCCAGGATTCCGCCCATGAACTGTTCGCATTTTTCCTGCCGCTGCCGATCCTCAAAGATCATCTCCACCCTGGCCGTGCATTTCTCAAAATCGGCGTTTCCGTATCCGGCAATCCCGCCGGTTCCGGCCATCACGCCGTGGCTGATCAGCAAAACGCGGCCGTGAACGGAAACGTTGATCACGCTGCTGTGATCCACCTTCCCCGCCAGGATCGCGGCGAAGCAGTGGCTTTCGCTTTCAAGCTGAATATCGGCTCCGGCAATGCGCAGATTCCGGATTTCCGCCCCACGCAGCTCCGAAAACAGGCCCGCTGTGGCAATCTGATATTCTTTCAGATTTCCGTCCCGGGCGGAAGAAAGCTGTTCCGCCGGCCTTCGAACGGTCAGATTGTAAATCCCGTATCCGTTCCCCTCCAGGGTTCCATAGAAGGGAAACGGGATCCAGTCTATGCCGCTGAGATCCAGATCCACGTTCAGGACAAAGCTGCCCCCGGGATTGGAAGCTATTGCCAGAAGGCCGGAGACATCGTTGATCGCAAAGGCCGTCGCGGTTCCGCCGGCCTGCGCCGTTCCCTCGGCCCGGGCAGCGCCGTTTCCCGGATACGGAAGGAAGCACTGGCAGCACAAAACGCACAGGCAGCATAAAAAGCACAGGCAGCGCAGCCAGTCCGGTAAGCATTGGCAGCGCGTCAGGCTGCGCCGGCGCGAGCATTCTCCCGGACAGTCGCGCTGTCGCTGCGAATCGTTATTCTTCCGTCCCTTCATGTTCCGCGGTCCTCCGTTTCATTCCGTTCTGTTACGTCCGTTCCGGTCATTCCATCCGTTCCGGTCTGTTGCGTCCGTTCTTTCGCCTGTCCGTATCATATCACACCGGGAATGCACAGGCAAGAACCCGAAAAAAAACCGTTTTTTATCCAGAGAATGCCAAAGAAAACCTTGTGACGCTGGTCTGTTCTGTGGTATGATAAGCATGTTACAAAATCGGATCGGAGCTTTCGTTCTGAGCACATGATTCTTTCCCGAAAGAGGGCCCTTCCTGATGATGAAAAAGTCTTCTGCCGTCGTGATTCTCCTTCTCCTGCTCTGCGCGGCCCTGATGGTCTCCGCGCTTCCGGCTTTTGCGTCCTCCGGCGGTTCGCCCGCTGCTTCTGATTCCCCGTCGGAGAAGGTGGTTCGCGTCGGCTGGTATGAATCTTCGTTCAACGCCACCGATGCCAAAGGCCGCCGCTCCGGCTATGCCTATGAGTATCAGATGAAGATCACGGCCTACACAGGCTGGCAGTATGAATATGTAAACGGCAGCTGGGCCGAGCTGATGGAGATGCTGAAGCAGGGCGAAATTGACCTGATGAGCGACGTTTCCTTCCTCCCGGAGCGGGAAGAATGGATGTTCTTCAGCTCCATGCCCATGGGCGCGGAGGAATACTATCTCTTCGTCGCCCCGGGGAACACGGAGATCACCTCCAATGATTATTCTTCGTTGAACGGGAAAAAGGTAGGCGTCAACAAAGACAGTATCCAGGAGGGTTTCTTCCGCGAGTGGCTGAAGCGCCATGAGGTCGAGGTGGATCTGATCGAAGTATCTTCTTCGGAAAACGAGACCCTGCATCGGCTGGAGAACGGCCTTCTCGACGCCTATATCACCGTGGATTCCTTCACCGTGCCGGATCGGGCCAAGCCCATCTTCAAGGTGGGCGCTTCTGATTTCTATTTTGCGGTTTCGAAGCAGCGTCCGGATCTTCTGACAGAGCTGGAGGCCGCGATGAACCGGATCCAGTCGGAAAACCGGTATTATAATCAGCAGCTGACGGACAAATATTTTATCCGCGCGGGGGCAAACGCTTTCCTGTCAACCGATGAGGTAAGCTGGGTCGGTGAGCACGGCCCCATTCGCGTGGGTTATCAGGATAACTACCTGGCCTACTGCGCGAAGGATCCGAACACGGGAGAGCTGACCGGCGCCTTGAAGGAATATCTGGACTATGCTTCCGAAACCGTCGCAAATGCGCATCTGACTTTTGAACCCATCGCTTTTCAGACCTCCGCCGATGCCATGGAAGCGCTGAGAAAAGGCGAGGTGGACTGCGTCTTCCCCGCAAACCTGAGCGAATATGACGGCGAGACCATGGGGTTGGTCATGACGCCGACGATGATCCGGACCAATGTGCTGGCCATCGTCAGCGAAAAAGATGAGAATATCTTCAATAATCACGAGCATGTGATTGTGGCCGTCAATAAGGGCAATCCGAATTATGACAGTTTCCTGGCGGATCATTTTCCTTCCTGGCGGGTCATTTATTTCCCGGATACCGAAGCGTGTCTGGAGGCGGTGTCCAAAGGCACGGCGGACTGCCTGCTGATCAGCGACTATCGATACAACAGCATTGCCCGCCAGTGCCGGCATTATCATCTGACCTCACTCTCCGTCGGGGTGGATCTGGATTATTCCTTTGCCGTAGTCTGTGGAGAAACGGAGCTGTATTCCATTCTTTCCCGGGCAACAGGAATGATTCCGGATTCCGTGGTCAATGAGTCCCTGGTGCATTATATCACCGAAGACGCGAAAACCACCCTTTCCGACTTTGTGGAAGAGCATGCCCTGCTGCTGATCGGAGGAATCGGGGTGGTGGCCCTGGTGGTGCTTTTCCTGATGCTCCGCAGCATGCGCGCCGAGCGGAAGGCCTCCCAACTGATCTCCGCGACGGAAACCGATGCGCTGACCGGGCTGTACAACCGGGATTATTTCTTCCACTATGCCAATCAGATCGTTCATGGCAACCCCGGCCGTCCCATGGATGCCCTGGTGATGAACATCGAACAGTTTCATTCTGTAAACGCCCTGAACGGACGGGAGTTCGGCGACCGGGTGCTCCGCTCTCTCGGCGGTGAAATTCGGGCCGTTGCGGAAGAAAGAGGCGGCATTGCCGGCCGCTTCGGAGCGGATCGTTTTGATCTTTTCTGCCCCCGGGAAACGAATGCCGCGCTCCCGGATTATCGGGAGGTGTATGATCGCCTCCAGAAATGTCTGGACAGTCTTTCACCCAACGGGACGATCCAGCTGCGCATGGGCGTCATGCCCTGGCAGGAAGGGCTGGAGCCCGTGCAGCTTTTCGACCGCGCCCGTACGGCCTGCAGCATGGCCCGGGGCCGTTTCCGGGAGCATATGATCGTTTATGATCAGCAGCTGGGAAAGAAGGAAGCCCTTGATCAGCAGCTTCTGAACGATCTGAAGCACGCCCTGGATTCCTATGAGTTTGAGGTGTATTATCAGCCGCAGTACAACATCCAGTCCGATCCTCCCCGCCTGGTCGGCGCGGAAGCGCTTGTTCGCTGGAAACATCCGGAGCTGGGAATGATCTCCCCCGTCGATTTCATTCCTCTGTTTGAAAAGCACGGAAAGATCGGTGACATCGATCGGTTTGTGTGGTCCGAAGCGGCCCGGCAAATTGCCCGCTGGCGGGACAGGTACGGCGTAACGATTCCTGTTTCGGTAAACCTTTCCCGGGTGGATGTTTTTGATCCCACGCTGGAGCAAACCC
>CADBLV010000145.1 GCA_902795555.1 uncultured Eubacteriales bacterium
CATCGCCGCCGCCCTGCAGGAGACGCACACTCCCATCACCTTTGCGATTCCCTTCAGCCGATACGGCCTGCTGGCCGCCATCCGGCCGCTGGGACGGGTGATCGACGAAGCGCACACGGAAAACGGGACGGAGCTGACCATGATGATTTCCCGGGAGGACGCGGAACGGCTGATTCACAAATACGGGGCGGAGATCGTCAAAAGCGGGATCGGCGAAGCGGACCGAAAGGAATAAACGCGGGGCCGGGGAAACGGAAAACACAAACTGACGTAAAAACAAGCGGAAAACAACAAAACGCGGATTCCTGTGGTACAATAGGATGGACGCCTGCCGGCAGAGACCTGCCGCCGGGAGGCAAATCAGAGGGGATTCGGATGGAGGGGTTCGGGACATGAAGCAGACCATTTTCACGGGGGCGGCGACAGCGATCATCACCCCCTTTGACAGCCGGGGCGCGGTGGATTATGAGGCCTTCGGCCGACTGATTGATTTCCAGATTGCGGAGGGGATCGACGGAATTGTGGTTTCCGGCACCACAGGGGAAGGCAGCACGCTGAACGACGCGGAATATGAACAGGTGGTTTCCTTCTGTATGAAGCGGGTTGCCGGCCGGGTTCCCGTGATTGCGGGATCGGGATCCAACGACACCGCGCATGCCATCGAACGGACGAAGACGGCCTGCGCGGCCGGGGCGGACGCCGTGCTGCTGGTGACCCCCTATTACAATAAAACCACCCAGCGGGGACTGATTGCGCATTTTTCCGCCATCGCGGACGCATCGGAGGTCCCCTGTGTGCTGTATAACGTGCCTTCCCGGACGGGGCGGAACATGCTGCCGGAGACACTGGCCCAGCTGGCCCGGCATCCGCGGATTGTGGCCATTAAGGAAGCCTGCGGCAGTCTGAGCCAGGTGGCGAAGGAACGGCTGCTGTGCGGGGAGAATCTGGATATCTATTCCGGATGCGACGATCAGATCGTGCCCACGCTGAGCCTGGGAGGCAAGGGCATCATCTCCGTGATTTCCAACATTCTGCCCGGAAAAACAGCGGAGATCTGCCGGCGGTTTTTCGCGGGAGACGTGACCGGTTCCGCCGCGATTCAGATTGAGCTGCTGGAACTGATGAACCAGCTGATGATCGAGACCAACCCGATTCCGGTCAAGGCCGCATGTGCCGCGATGGGCTACGGGGCCAACAAGGTGCGGCTGCCTCTGATTGAAATGGAGGAAGGGAACCGGCAGAAGATGCTGTCCCTGATGCGGAAGGCCGGGCTGGAGGTGCAGGCATGAAGATCATTCTTTGCGGATATCAGGGTCACATGGGAAAGGAAGTCCGGCTTTGCGCGGAACGGATGGCCGGGAGCGAAATCGTGGCGGGGGTCGACCCCATGATGACGGAGGCCGATCCGCTGTGCGTGAAATCCTTTGCGGAGGTGACCGCTGAAGCGGATGTCATCATCGATTTCAGCCATCACAGCCTGACGGAGGAATTGCTGGACTACGCAGAGAAGCATTCCCTGCCCGTCGTGCTGGCCACCACCGGCCAGACCGAGGCGGAAAAGGCCCGGATCCGGGAGGCGGCGAAGGTGATTCCCGTGTTTCTGGCGGCGAATTACAGCCTGGGCATCGCGGCGCTGACGGACCTGGTGAAGCGGGCGGCGGCCCTCTATCCCGACGGGGAGATTGAGATCGTCGAGCAGCATCACGACCGGAAACTGGACGCCCCCAGCGGCACCGCTCTTTCGCTGTTCCGGGCCATTCAGGAAGTCCGGCCCGGGGCCAGAGCCGTGACCGGCCGATCCGGCATGGGCCGGAGAGAACCGGAAGACGTGGGCATTCACGCCATCCGGATGGGGAACATCGTGGGCGTTCACGAAGTGATGATCGGGACGCAGAACGAGCGGATTACCCTGAAGCACGAGGCTTTCAGCCGGGGCGTTTTCGCGGAGGGCAGCCTGAAGGCGGCCGCCTTCCTGGCGGGGAAGAAACCGGGACTGTATGACATGAAGGACCTGCTGGCGGAATAAGGGTTTAGGAGGCATATTTTGCTCGCGATCCGCCGCAGCGGGAGCGAATGCAAAATAGCCAACCGAACAGAATAGCAGATGTGACCCTGCAGTTGACAGAGGAGGAAAAAAACATGATCAAGATCGGCATTTACGGATACGGCAATCTGGGGAAGGGTGTGGAGCTGGCCGTTTGCAGAAACGAGGACATGGAGCTGGTCGGCGTTTTTACCCGGCGGGATCCGGCCAGCGTGAAAACCGTGACGGGCGCGCCGGTTTACGCGGCGGACCGGGCGGAGGATTTCGCGGAGGAGATCGACGTGATGATCCTTTGCGGCGGCAGCGCCTCCGACCTGCCGGAAATGACGCCGGCCCTCGCGCGACTTTTCAACGTCGTGGACTCTTTTGACACCCACGCGCGGATTCCGGAGCACTTCGCAAAGGTGGATCAGGCGGCTTTGCGCACCGACCACACGGCGCTGATCAGCGCCGGATGGGATCCGGGACTTTTCTCGCTGGCCCGGCTGTATATGAACGCCGCGCTGCCGGAGGGAAAGGATTATACCTTCTGGGGGCGGGGAGTGAGCCAGGGGCACAGCGACGCCATTCGCCGCATTCCCGGCGTGAAGGACGCCCGACAGTATACCGTGCCTGTGCCGGAAGCCGTGGCCAGAGTGCGGGCCGGAGAGAATCCCGAGCTGACGACACGGGAGAAGCATACGAGGGAATGCTACGTCGTTGCCGAAGAAGGCGCCGACAAGGCCCTGATCGAAAAGCAGATCAAGGAAATGCCCAACTATTTCGCGGACTATGACACGAGCGTGACCTTTATCACGCAGGAAGAGATGAACAGATCGCACAGGGGTCTGCCCCACGGCGGGCAGGTGATCCGATGCGGAAGCACGGGAGCGAAAAACGAGCATCGTCACGTGCTGGAGTTCTCTCTGAAGCTGGATTCCAATCCGGAGTTTACGGGATCGGTGCTGGCGGCCTGCGCACGGGCCGTGACCCGGATGTACAGCCGGGAGATCTACGGATGCAAGACCCTGTTCGACGTGGCGCCGGCGGATCTGAGCATCCTTTCGCCGGAGCAGATTCGGGCTTCGCTGCTGTAAAAGGGAAAGGATACATCATGGTTATACACGGACTGCAGAAAATGACACTGCTGGATTATCCGGGCCGGGTGGCCTGTACGGTTTTTCTGGGGGGCTGCGATCTGCGCTGCCCCTTTTGCCATAACGCGGAGCTGCTGGACGGCTCCGTTCCCGGCGTGATGGATGAGGGAGCTCTGCTGCAATTCCTGGTGGGCCGGAAAGGCCTTCTGGACGGGGTGGCTTTTACGGGAGGGGAGCCCCTGCTGCGGCCGGATCTGGCCCCTCTGTTCCGCCGGATTCGGGAGATGGGCTTTGCCGTCAAGCTGGACACCAACGGAACTCATCCGGACCGCCTGGCCGGCCTGCTGGGGGAGGGCCTGGTGGATTATGTGGCGATGGACATCAAGAACAGCCCGGAACGATATGCGGAGACGGCCGGCGTTCCGGACATCGACCTGAGCCCCATCCGGGAAAGCGTACGGCTCCTGATGGAGGGGAAGACGGAATATGAATTCCGCACCACGGTCGTTTCGGAGCTGCATGACGGGGAAAGCATCCGGGCGATCGGGAAATGGATTCACGGCGCCAGGCGGTATTTTCTGCAGCCGTTTACCGACCGGGATACGGTTCCCTTTGCCGGCTTTCACGCGCCGGACGGGGAGACGCTGCGGGCCTGGGTGGAGATGCTCCGGGAGGACATTCCTTCGGCGGCCCTCCGGGGTGTGTGAGGCAGATTCTGTTCGCGATCCGCTGTAAGCGGAAACGATCGGAACAGAACGGCAGCGGGGAACGAGCTGAGCAGTGCCCCGGTGGGTTCGGAGCTCCCGGAAAACTGTCTGGTGGACAGTTTCAGCGAAGAACGGGCGGCAGCTCCGGAGCGCGTGCGATTCCCTGCGCCGACTGAGCTTGCGGGGGAACTGACGCTCACAGGTGAGTAAAATCAAGGCTTTCCACAATATATGGGTAAATTCTGTTTTTTCTCCACCTAGATATTGACTTTTCCGGTCCGCTCGTGCTATTATATCCCCGCACGCCGTTTCGGGGGGCCGGGCTCCCCGCGGCGAAAAATCAGAGCGGAAACAGGAGCGAAAAACGCATGTATCAGGTTTTAAAGCGGGACGGAAAAGTCGCAGAATTTGAGATCAGCAAGATTTCCAAGGCGATTACCAAGGCCTTTGAGGCGCTGGACAAGCAATATCATCCCAGCGTTATCGATATGCTGGCGCTGCGCGTGACGGCGGAATATGAGCCGCTGATCCGGGACGGGCAGATTGCCGTGGAAACGATTCAGGACTGCGTGGAAAAGGTGCTGTCCGAAGCGGGATACGCTGATGTGGCGAAAGCCTATATCCTGTATCGGAAACAGCGGGAAAAGGTTCGGAATGTGAATTCCGCCCTGCTGAACTACAAGGACCTGGTCGACAACTATCTGCGCATCAACGACTGGCGCGTGAAGGAAAACTCCACGGTGACCTATTCCGTGGGCGG
>CADBLV010000146.1 GCA_902795555.1 uncultured Eubacteriales bacterium
CATCAGCGTGATCTGGTGTGTGTTCCTGGTGTTCGTCGGGCTGATGGAGGTACATGATTACGGGCCCGGGAAGACGTTTATTTTCATGATCGTGACAGTGGTCGGCGCGTGTGTGATCATCTTCCTGATGCTGGTGTTCTTCAGCCTGCTGAGCGACGCGCTGAGCTATTTCATCAGTATGTATCGGGAGATTGTGTTCAGGCTGAACTGATCATTTTGTAAAGCGGCGCCGGGATGTCCCGCCCGGAAGCCGGATTCAGGTGGAGGCTCCCGGGCGGGACATCCCGGCGCCCGGACGCGATGGATCAACGAGGTTCACGGGCGGGACATCCTGACGCCCGGACGTGATGGATTAACGAGCCTGATCGCTGTGGGATACCGAGGGACAGTGGGAGAGACATATTTTGCCCACGAGCGCGAAGCGGAGTGGCTAGCTCTGCATGTGATCCGTTACCCACAGCAAGCTGTGGACGGATCATCAGCAAAATAGTCATCCTGCACGAAATGGCAGAGGTGGACTGTCACTCACAGAGGAGTGGAGAATGTCATGAGAAAGAAGAAACTGATTTGGCGGTCGATTCCCTGGATCTTCGCGGCGGGACTGATTGCCGCCCTGGTGATTTTTGTCGGCATTCCGCTGTACGGTCAGCAGGAGACGGAGGAAGTGAATCCCCCGGTGATCGCCTATTATGAGGGGGATTCTGCTCCGTGGACCATGGAGAACGAGTATCTGCTGTTCGAGATGGATCCGATGACGACGCAGTTTACCGTCACGGATAAGGTTTCCGGTCATGTATGGCGGAGCAATCCGGCGGACGCGGCCAAGGATCCCATCGCGCTGAGCCTGAACAAGGACATGCTTTCAAGCACGCTGATTGTGACCTATACCACCTCCGGCGGCGAGGTCGGGATGAATAACTATACCTATTCGATTCTGAATGGGAGCTATACCCTTTCCCGGGAGGAAGACGGCGCGATCCGCGCGGATTATGCCGTGGGTCAGATTGAACGCGTTTTCCTGATTCCTACCGCCATCACGAAGGAACGGTATACGGCGCTGACGGACAAAATGTCCAAAGCGACCAAGAAAAAACTGGCTTCCAACTATACCCTGATCGAACCGGACAAGCTGGACAAGAAGGAGAACAAGGACGAGCTGATTGCCACTTATCCCTCGGTGACAGAGCAGGCGCTGTATATTCTGAAGGACAGCACGTCCACATCCAATAAGGAAAAGATTGAGGGATATTTCGCCGAGGCCGGATATACGCAGGAGGACTATGACACAGACCAGCAGCTGGTAGCCGGAGCGAAAACGAACAACGGGCCGGTGTTCAATGTATCGATGATCTATCGGCTGGACGGAGCCGATCTGGTGGTCGAGATTCCGTATGAGGCGATCCGGTATCGGGCGGATTATCCGATCACGTATCTTTCCCCGCTGCCGATGTTCGGCGCCGCGGGAACGGCGGACAAGGGATATCTGCTGATTCCGGAAGGCGGCGGCGCGGTGATCAATTATAACAACGGCAAGCTGTCCCAGAGCACGTATTACGCCAATCTGTACGGGTGGGATTACGGCGTGCAGCGGAAGGAAGCTGTCAGCGAAACGGAAAACGCGTTTCCTGTGTTCGGGGCCGCGCGAACCGGCGAAAACGACGCTGCCGCGGCTGCGGATGCCGCCGGCGTGACCGGAGACGACGGGACGGGCTATGCTTTCCTCTGTATCATGGAGGGTGCCAGCTCCTATGCCGGAGTGAGCGCGGATATTGCCGGACGGTACAATTCCTATAATACGGTTTACGCAAAATACAATGTGCTTCACGCGGAGCAATATAACGTTTCCAATAAAACCGCTCAGCTGGTGTATGTGTATGAGAAACAGATTCCGACGGATACCATCCGCCAGCGGTATCGGTTCGTTTCTTCCGGAAACTACGCGGAGCTGGCTGCGGCCTATGGGGAATATCTGCGGGAAGCGGAGCCGACGATGCGGGACGCCACGGCATCGGAGGAGATGCCGATTCATGTAGAGCTGATCGGCGCGATCAACAAGAACGTGGTGAAGTTCGGGATGCCGGTCGATTCCGTGGTTCCGGCCACCACCTTTGCGCAGGCGCAAAAGATCATCGACGAATTTGTGTCCCGGGGCATCGAAAATCTGAATGTCCGGATGACCGGATGGATGAACGGCGGCGTCCGGCAGGAGGTGCTTACCGGGGTTCATGTGCTGGGCGAGCTCGGCGGGGAGGGGGAGCTGAAGAAGCTCATAGCCGGTGCGAAGGAGCGCGGCGTGACCCTGTATCTGGACGGGATTACCGCCTTTGCCTATCATTCGGGGCTGTTTCAGGGATTCCTGCCCTTCCGCGACGCGGCGCGATACGCAACACGGGAGCAGGTGCATCTGTATCCCTATGATATCGTGACCTATCAGCCGGCCGACTGGCTGGAGGATTATTATCTGACCCGACCGGGATACGCGAAGGCGAACGCGACGAATCTGATCCGCTTCCTGGCGGAGCGCGATGTTCCCGGGATCGCCTTCCGGGATATCGGCAATCTGCTGTCCGCGGATTATTATCCCCGGGATCTGGTGACGCGGGAACAGGTTAAGCAGATGAATGTGGAAACCCTGAAAGAGGCCGCGGCGGCCGGACAGAAGGTCGCTGTCAAAGAGGGCAACGATTACGCCGTGCCCTATGCGGATCTGATCACCGACATGAATCTGACCGGCCAGGCCTATGCGATCATCGACGAACGGATTCCGTTCTATCAGATCGCGTTGCACGGCATGAAGGATTATACAGGAGAAGCGATCAACCTTTCCGGGGATTATCGCACGAAGCTGCTGGAATGCGCGGAATACGGCGCGGGACTGAATTTCACCTTCATGGCGGAGAACACGCGAATTCTTCAGGATTCGAGCTATTCCTGCTATACGTCGTCCGGATTTGAATACTGGCGGGAGCAGGCGATGGAGATGATCACCCGATATCAGCGCGAGATGCGGGGGCTGAACCGTCTGCGGATTGTCGGACATGAACGGCTGGCGGAGGAGGTTACCGTCACCGTTTATGAGGACGGAACAAAGGTATATGTCAATTACGGAAGCGCGGAATACACCGGAGACGGAATCACCATTCCGGATCGGGATTATGTGGTGGAAAGGGGGAATGGGAAATGAGTCGGGATCGGAAACCGGTCACCATGGCGCAACGGCGGGCCCGGACGGGCTATCTGTTCATTCTTCCGTTCATTATCGGCTTTGTACTTTTCATGGCGCGGCCTATGATCCAGTCGCTGATCATGTCCCTGTCCGATGTCAGGATTGTTCCCGGACAGGGATATGAAATGACCTGGATCGGCATTGAAAACTATCGGACCGCCCTGGCGGTGGATCCGTACTTCAATCAGTACATCACCGATGAAATCTCCCGAATGGTGATCAATACGATCGCCACCCTGGTGCTGTCCTTTGTCATCGCGGTGATTCTCAATCAGGATTTCAAGGGACGTACCCTGGCCCGGGCCATCTTTTTCCTGCCGGTGATTCTTTCCTCCGGTGTGCTGCCCGGCATTGAATCCCAGAATGAGTTTTATGATATGATGGCCGGCGTCGCCGAATCGGTGGAAGGCGCGGCGGGGGTCAATATCTCCGCTTCCCTGCAGAATCTGCTTTCCGTTTCCGGCGTGGGCAGCGGCGTTTTCGATGTCGTGTTTCAGATGATCGACGCGATCTATGACATCGTGATGGCTTCCGGCATTCAGATTATCATCTTCCTGACGGGCCTGCAGGCCATCTCCCCTTCACTGTATGAAGCGGCGGACGTGGAAGGCTGTACGGCCTGGGAATCCTTCTGGAAGATCACTTTCCCGATGGTCAGCCCGCTGCTGCTGGTGAACTGTATCTACACGATTGTCGACTTCTTCATGAAGAACGACAACCGGGTGATGGAACGGATTACGGAGGTCATGTATAAGGACTTCAAGTTCGGCGTTTCCTCAGCCATGTCCTGGATCTATTTCGGCGTGGCCCTGGCCTTCATCCTGATCTCGTCGTTTATTATCTCAAGGGCGGTGAAGTCAGCACAATGAGTAAGAATAATACGATTTTCATCGGGGAAAACAAGAGCTTCTGGGATCGGAACCGACGCTCGGGAGGATATCTGCTGAGAAAGCGGATCGCAAGTATCGCTGTGTCCGTGATTCGGGGACTGCTGCTCTTCGGGCTCTGCTTCATGATTATCCAGCCGCTACTGACCCGCTTTTCCATGGGCCTGATGCAGGAGCGGGATCTGTATGATTCCACGATCATCCTGCTTCCCCGGCATGTGACCCTGGATAATTACCGGATTGTGGCGGAGCTGACGGATCTGAAGGTGATCGGCGGCGGCTGGACCTTTAACGCCCTGCTGAATACGCTGTGGGTTTCCGCGCTGATTTCCGCCCTCACGATTGTTTCCACCACCCTGGTGGCCTATGGCTTTGCCCGATATGAGTTTCCACTGAAAAAGTTCTGGTTTGCCTGCGTCATTGCGGTAATTATCATTCCGCCGCAGACGATTCAGTCCGCCCTGTATATGAATTTCGCGAATTTCGACGTGCTGAAGATCTTTACCCTTTTCGGCGTCAACGCCGAGGGTCTGACTTTCGGGCAACGGGTACTTTCCCTGTTTGACGGCACCGGCACGGGGTTGATTCAGCTGCTGACCGGAAACCCGCTGAACCTGCGATCCAATATTTCCGCCTACGCGATTATGGCGCTGACGTGCATGGGACTGAAAAACGGGCTATACATCTATATCATGCGGCAGTATTTCCAGGGAATTCCGACATCTCTGGAGGAAGCGGCCTATGTGGACGGCTGCGGCACCTTCCATACCTTTGTCAAGATCATGCTGCCGGATGCTCTCCCGACGATTGCTTCCTGCTTCCTGTTCTCCTTTGTGTGGCAGTGGACGGATATCTTCTATACCCGGCTGTTCCTTCCGATCACCTCGATTTCTACCTATTCCAATCAGATGGCGTCCATGGTGACAAAGATGTCGAGGTATTTTTCCGCGGACAGCGCCAACGCGGTGGTTGTTCCCAACGGGCGGCAGCAGCAGCTGATCTCCATCGCCGTGCTGATCTGCGCGGTTCCG
>CADBLV010000147.1 GCA_902795555.1 uncultured Eubacteriales bacterium
ACCCAGGATCACGTTCAGGTCAGGCGATACTGGGGTAACGATCCGAACAATGAAACGGTGACGGTGTTTTCTCAGAAGGGAACGCAGGTGCAGGTGATCGGAAAAGCGCCTGACGTGCTGGAAGGAGAGTGGCTCAAGGTGCGGGTAAGCAAAGAACAAGCCGGATATGTTCGAAGGGAGCAGCTGCAGAGGGGCGGACAGACCGTGTCCTTCTACGAACCGGGCTACTACAGCAATCGATATTTCCCCATGGATGTATACAGTAATCGTAATTTCTACTGGGCGAACGAGCCTATGACGTTCAGCGCCGATCTGCTGGGCGGAACACCGCCGTTTACTGTCCAATGGGGAATCAGCGAATCCATTAACCGGATCTGGTCGCCGCTCGATCAATTTCTGGAAATCAACCCCGAGTATCAGACGTGGACTGAATATACAACGGAAGATCGACATATTACATATGTTTATACCCCACCTGTCAACAGCGAAGAGATGCTTGTTTACCTGAGCGTTGTTGATGCCGAGGGCGTGGCAGGCGGAGAACCCAATCAGGAGGGCGGAGACACACCGCCGAAGCTTATGATTCCTCTTGCGGAGGGAAACGCAAATCAGGACCTGGAAAGCGAAGCGTTTCCCTTTATGGCCAGAACGACGACGGAGAATGTGAACGTCAGATCCTATTCCGGCACGAATTATGACCGCGTTTCGGTCATTCCGGAAAAGGGGACGACTGTCAAAGTTTTCGGAAAAGGAACTGACTCCAAAGGCCGCAAATGGTACATCATCAGGGAGAATATCGATCAGACAGGATGGATTCTGAGCAGCCTGCTGGAAAAAGAGGAGGTCTCTTCCGCTGTGGAATGACCGGCTTCGCAGCAGAATCCTGCTGAATGATCGGGTCATCATAAAGTGAACCAAAGGAATAGTCCAGGTTGGCGGTGTGCCATGCCCGGCTCTGCCAGGCGCTAACGCTGATTTCGGGTTTGACATCGTTTACCGATTGATATAGAATGAAACAAAACATGACGTTGGCTGACGTCCATTAATGAGGAAGAAACGGAGGATGGAAAAATGAAACGGTTGACCCTTTGGCTTCTGCTGACCCTGATGATTCTGATGCCGATCCTGTCCTGCGCGGAAACCCAGAGCGGCACGTTCACTCTGGGCGAATATGACGGGGCTGTGTATGAAAACGCCTACCTGAACCTGGGCTGTCGGTTTGACGGATGGCACTATGACAATCAGATGGAACTTGCGAAGCGAAATTCGACATCCATCGCCTCTTTACCGGAAGATGTGGGAGCCTATGTTCAGAAAAACAACGCCTTCCTTGTGATGTTTGCCCAGTCGGAAGACGGGATGCAGAACACCAATATCTCCGTTTCTTATGCCAAGGACGCCGCGTTCATGGAAACGCTCTACGGTATGGAAGGCATCGTCAATATGCTGAAGGACACGATGCGAACGAACATGGAGAGCATGGCCAGAAGCAAGGGATGGACGGATCTTTCGCTGACGACCATCCGGGATGAAATCAGCGGCGAAACATTTTACGGGTTCCTCGTGTCCTATCAGATTAACGGGACCGAAGTATACCAGAGGCAGGTCATGCTGGTCAAGGATACCTATGTGGTTTCGATTACGGCGGTCTCTGAATCCGCTGTGGGTGCCATGGACATTCTGCATTCTTACTATCTGCTGGACAGGAAACAGGCCACAGCCGCAGAGACGCCCGCCGCCGACCCTGGGGAAATGATCAAAGAGGAAGAGATCGAGCAGGAAAAAGAAATCGTGGAGGAAATAACTGCTGAAGAAGTGACCGTTACCCAGGAAACGGAAACCGGAACCGTACTGGCCGGCACGGTTTATCAGGATGCGTTGACCGGTGTGACGATGGTGATTCCGGAGGGATGGCAGGAAGCTTCTCTGTCCCGGGATGATTACTCCATGTTAAGAACCAAGTTTATTCCGGCTGATCACGGAAACGCAGTTATTACCTATTCTGTGGCAGATTACTGGGCAACGCAGACAGAAGCGATGTGGAGTGTCTACGGATGGCCGCAAAGAGAAAGCATGAATGACATCTCTCTCGAGATGATGGCAGCCATTCTGGAGATGAAGCCGGAGGAGTTTGAGGAGCGGCAGGTGAACGGGATTAAGCTGTTCTGCACCGAATTGAGTGCAGAGGGTCTCACTTATCCGCTTAAAGCGGCGGCGTTCATGTATCATGGATATGTGAACCTGCTTCAGTATATGAGCATGACCGACCCGGCAACCGATCCGTACTATCAGGATTATGAAGCACTGCTCGGCAGTATCACTGTCCAGTAAGCAAAGTGAACACACAATTAATGAAAGGAAGCGATCCGATTTGGCGACGCGTTACTCGATCAGATGCCCTCAATGTCATCGCGTTCTTGGCAGTTCATATGGAAAAATGGCGTTGAGTTACGGAGATCCGCGATCCACCTGCCCGAACTGCGGCGCACGTTTTAACAACACCTGGACGATTGAGCTGGCATTTCTGCCCAAGGAATGGTATGAGAAACATCATCGGAAAGCCTGGATGGTACTGCTGCTGTTGCTTTGGCCTGCTGCTTTGATTCCGTTTATTGGGAAGCTGCCCAAAGAGCCGAGCTGGCTTATGGGTGCGATCATCGTTTCAGTCATGGTCGTGTATGTCACAATCTACATCATTTTTCTCAATAAAACGACCAGGATCTCTGTGAAGGAGACCGGATTTGACAGAGCATACGAACAATCGGCTGCCCGACTTTCCAATCCGGAATATAAGCAGCATCTGATCGACTGCGGATATTATAAAGAGATGATGCGTAATATCAGGAACTGACCGTCAGGCTGAGGAGGAAGACTGATTCTTCGGAACGTTTGCGCAATATCTGAAAAAGCAGAACGGTGAGTATACGTCGACAGAAAGCGGCACAGTTGCAAAGGATGATCCCTGTTAAATCGTTTTCCTTCTACGGCGGTGTGAAATCCGATCCAGCGTCAAAGCGGGATCGGATTTTTTTAGCAGCCTCGTCTGCAATTGTTCCGAGCGGATCATGACAGAAATCAGTCGGCGGAGACATTCCAATCAGAAAATTGCTCGAATTTTGAGGTGGGACAAAGATTGCCCGGTTTTTTGATGCATTTGACAGCAGATCCATTCTGTTATAAAATGGTGGCTGGTAAAAATGGCCATAGGATGGTGCGGAAGCCTATGTCGACACAGCTTTGTCCCCGGTGCATGCAGGTTCAGACCTCGTCCGGCAAATGCTCCAACTGCGGATTTGCGCAGGATGGCTATCGCCATCCGCAAAACGCGCTGCCTGTCGGAACGGGAGTTGGCCCCTGCAAAACCGGGGTTGTGCTTGCTTCCAGCCGCCAGGCGGTCTGCTATGCTGCTCTGGATCCACGCAGAGGCGGGCTGGTGATGCTGGAAGAGTTTTTCCCCAGTGGTGCGGTGAAGCGGGAAGGGACGGATGTCGTTCAGAGCAACCCCAAAGCAAAGTTTTCGGAAGCGGCGGAGCTGTTTGCGAACGGTGGAGAGAATGGACGTTCTGCAGAGTTAATCGAAATCCTTTGGGATCACCATACGGCCTATCGGGAATACGCG
>CADBLV010000148.1 GCA_902795555.1 uncultured Eubacteriales bacterium
TAATAAAGGGCAGGTTGATGTTCGCAGTGGTGGTACCGCTCAGCTCAATCTTCGCCTTCTCCGCAGCTTCCTTCAACCGCTGCGCCGCGATTCGATCCTGCTTCAGGTCAATCCCGTTTTCCTTCTTAAACTGGTCGGCTACATAGTCGATAATCCGCTGATCAAAGTCATCGCCGCCCAAGCGCGTGTTGCCGTTGGTGCTGAGCACTTCAAACACGCCGTCGCCGATATCCAGGATGCTGACATCAAAGGTGCCGCCGCCAAGATCGTAAACCAGGATTTTCTGATTCTCTTCCTTGTCCAGGCCATAAGCCAGAGACGCGGCAGTCGGCTCATTGATGATCCGCAGGACTTCCAGCCCGGCGATCCGGCCCGCGTCCTTCGTGGCCTGACGCTGGCTGTCGTTGAAGTAGGCGGGAACGGTGATAACGGCCTGGGTCACGGTTTCACCCAGATAGCTTTCCGCCGTTTCCTTCATCTTGCTCAGGATCATGGCGCTGATGTCCTGAGGGGTGTACTGCTTTCCGTCAATATTTACCTTGTAGCTGGTACCCATTTCCCGCTTGATGGAGATCACGGTCCGGTCGGGATTTGTCACAGCCTGCCGCTTGGCCACCTGACCGATCAGGCGCTCGCCGTCCTTCGTAAACGCGACCACAGAGGGGGTTGTCCGGCTGCCTTCCGCGTTGGCAATCACAGTGGGCTGGCCGCCTTCCATCACGGCAACGCAGCTGTTGGTGGTCCCCAGGTCAATTCCGATAATCTTGCTCATAGTCATTTCCTCCGTTTTCTATCATTTTTCCTTGTTTATCTATCTGTCCGGAGCCTGTCAGCTCCGTCCTCTTCGGGCGCTTCGGCCCGGAAAAGGCTCCTGTCGTGGATTCCTTATTCAGGAACCACCTTTACCATGGCATGCCGCAGCACTTTTTCGCCCATGCGATATCCTTTCTGAAGCACCTGACACACCGTTCCGGGTTCCCCGTCCTCCGGATTTCCCTGGAGAATCGCGTTTTCCAGATTCGGATCGAACTTCTCGCCGGGACGGTAGATGGGGGTAACGTCCAGTTTCTGATAAACCTCTGTCATCTGACGCAGCACCAGCGTTACACCGTTTTTCAGAGCATCGTCGCTGCTTTCCGAAGCGGCTTCAACAGCCCGCTCCAGATTGTCCAGCACAGGCAGCATGGCTGCGGCTACATCCTTGCGACCATCGGCGTAGGCATCTGCCCGGACGGATTCGTTCCTCTTGCGAAAGTTTTCAAAATCAGCCTGTATCCGCTGGGCCATGGCCAGATATTCCGATACTTTCTCATTGGCCTTTTGCAGCTCAGCCTCAAGAACGTCAGCCGCCTCCGATGCCTTCGGATCTTCCTGAGGGTTCGGTACTTCTTCCGCTTCGATATTTCCTGTGGTTTCTGCGGTCGCTTCATTGTCCGGGGCGTCCTTCAGTTCCTTTTCAGGATCTCGAGCTCCCCGATCCTTCCTGTTCTTACTCATGGCCTGATCGCCTCTCTTCCGTTCCTTGATCTTCTTCGCCGCCCAGGAATTCCGTCAGTTCCCTTCCCATTGCGTTCAGGATGGAAAGCACCCGGGAATACCGCATGCGTGTGGGGCCGATGACCCCGATGGTTCCCTGCTGGCCGCCTCGGGTGGAATAGGTGGCGGTGACAATCGAACAGTCCGTCATTTCGGGAATCCCGGTTTCCGGACCGATCCGAACCGTAAATGCCATTTCCCCGTTTCCCCGGATGATTTCTGCCAGCTTGTCTCTGGTTTCCATCAGGGAGAGGAAGTTCCGTGCCTTGTCCATATCGCTGTATTCCGGATACGCCAGCATATTGCTGGTTCCGCCGATGGCCACATGGGATCTTCGGGCCCGGTTCGAATCCGCAGTCAGGCAGCCGTAAAGCCCCTGGAGCACCTCGTCGTTTCCCCGCATGCGCTCGATCATGCCCGGCATCGCCCGACAAACCTCCTGGAGCGTCTTTCCGCGAAGCTCCGCGGTCAGTGCCCGGGAAATATTGTACAGGGCATCGTCGTCAAGATCCATGCCAATGCGGATCACATTGTCCCGGATGATGCCGGAATCCGTTACGATCACCACCAGGGCCAGCCCCGGAGAAACCGAAACAAGCTGAATGGTTTGCAGCCGGGGTTGCACGCTCTTGGGCGAAAGAACAACCGAGGTGTAATGAGTCAGACTGGAAATGACCTGCGCCGCGTGGTCGATCACCTCTTCCATCTGGCTGGCCCTTCCGGCGAAGTGTTCGCGGATGCTGTCCGCGCTGTCATCCGGAATCCGTCCGGTCTCCAGCAGGGAATCCACATACAGTCGATAAGCCTTGGTGGAGGGAATCCGGCCCGCCGAAACATGCGGTTGATCCAGATATCCCAGCTCTTCCAGATCGCTCATCTCGTTGCGGATCGTCGCGGAAGATAATCCCATGTCGTACTTCCTGCTGATCGTTCGCGACCCAACCGGAACGCCTGTCAGGATGTAGTCATCAATGACGGCCTGCAGGATCCGGAGCTTTCGCGTGTCCATCTCCATGGAATCTCCTCCTTTCCGTTGTTAGCACTCGCCGCCTGTGAGTGCTAACCACATGCATACTCTAACACTCCCCCATCACTTTGTCAAGCTTTTCCAAGATGAAAATTATGTGAATTTCTTCATCTGAATTTCTTCACAGACCGTTGGTTGCATACGCTCCGTTTCCCGAAAGAAGGCTGTCCGGAGATACATAAAGAATGGAAAAGGAAGCGTTGCTCTGTTTATAAAGAAAGATACGGGTACCGTCCGGCTTTACCCAGGCCCAGAGATCGGAAAGGGCATCGGTCGTATACATGCCCGGATAAACCTGATCCATGAGTGACACCACTTCCAGGGCTTCTCCCCGGGTGCGGCTTCCGTGTACCGAGCTGATGGCCTCTGCCAGATAGGCAAAGGTGGTTGCCGTCTCCCCGGGTGCGAAGGCATACAGAATCATATACAGTTGTCGGTCCCGGAAAATATAGACAAGATCAGCGAAAAACCGGCTGACCTCCACTCTGCCTACCGAATAGACCACAGACCAGTTTGCCTGGCTTCGTTCCTCCGTCTGCAAGCCTGTCTCCGCAGCCTTCACCTCCTCCGGACTCATGCGCCAGGTAATGCCGTTCCGGAATGAAAAGCGGCCGGTTTCATCCGGCGACGGAGAGGGCGAAGGCGTTTCCTGCCAGGTCGGAAACCAGCTTTCCGCTCCGGCCTGCGTCAGGAAAAGAATGGAGGATCCCTCGGGTACAAGCGTTTTAATCAAAAAAACACAAAGAAACAGAGAAAAGAACAGACGCTTCTTCAAGTTTCATCCTCCTTGTCCGGGTTGATCCCTGCCATGGCGAAGATCTGTTGTTCTGTTTCCCGGATAATTCGGTTTTGCTCCTCCGCAAAAGCGACATCCGGATTGAACTCAAAGATCGTTCCGAAGAAAATGGTCTTTTTTTCTTTACTGGCATAAACCGGCATCATACGCAGTCGCCTGCCGGTTTTGCGCCAGTAGGCAGAGGCCAGCATCACAAATCCGGGGGACAGCTTTCCGATGCCCTCCAGTTCATATTTCTGATCCGAATCTTCCGGAAAGATCATCAGATTATCTCCGCTTTCCAGGGCTGCCACGCTTTTACGCACCGTTTCCCGCAGTTTCATCGGGGAATCCCGATAGACAGGAATGCATTCCATCTGGGAAAGCACGCGAACGCTGAGCCATCCGATAAAACGGGCGACCAGCTTTCGCAGGAACACAGGCAGCCATGTCACTTTGCTGAAGGTGTTCACATAGACATATTCAGTCACTTTTTTCTGATCATCCATCATCTGGTTGATGGCCCAGAATCGGACGGGAACAGGAAACCAGAGGGTCGCCAGGATGGGACCCAGCACCTCCAGATGATTCCCCAGAAAGAGAATGGGATTTCGCTCGTCCACGACGATATGGTCTTCATTCGCCAGACGATATCGGAAAAAAGGCCGGAGCAGGGACGCCAGAAAGCGGGTCAGGAAGGGCTGGCGATATGCGCCTGAAACCACATTCTCAAGTTTTTCCCGCATGACCGGATAATCCTCTCCCTGTTCCCGCAATTGCAGGAAAGCATAGAGCCTGCTGATATATCTGGCGCTCAAAGGGAACCGAAACACGCTGAGAAAAGCCCCTGCTGCCACAAGCAAAACCGGCAGGATCATCATCGGTTGAAATCGGGCGGCCAGCTGTCCCATGTCTCTGGGAAGGCTGTCCTTGTTGACAAAGCAGATGACCGTCAGGGCAATCAGGGCCAGCGTATCGCCGAAAAGCCGTGCCAGCTCTACATCCGTATCCCGGGTTTTCCGATATTCGGTCAGGGCGTTCTCTCCGACCAGTCTCATCACATCCGGCATCAGCTGATGAATCCGGAAAAGCCCGGACATGCTCAGAGCACCGCCGATACTGACAATCGTCAGACACAGGTAGACCCGCAGGTAATCTACCTGTCCTTTCGTAAGCATCCATCCGCACAGCACGCTGCCGCCGATGCAGAAGATCAGACCGATCAGCAGCAACCAGGTCGGATCTTTCCGTTTCACGTTGCGGGTTCGTCGAAGAAAGATCATCGCCGCCTCTACAGAAGCAAGGGTAAAAGCCACTCCGATCAGCATGGAAGGAAGCATCCACTCACTTCGCGTGGCCAGGAGAGCATAGATCGTGCTGATGATCAGTTCCACCAGAGCAAAGAGCATAATGTTGATCCATTCGAAGGATTGATAGGCTGAAACAGATCGGACACTGACGGCGCTCTTTAAAACGGGTTCCTGCGTGGACGCATGTTCTGCCGTCATGGATGGAGCGGAGTCGGATTTCTCCCGGGACTTTGAGGATTCAGCCGCCTTCTCCGGCT
The DNA here is from genome assembly GCA_902795555.1 of uncultured Eubacteriales bacterium. The sequence goes on from CADBLV010000148.1 coordinate 4,906, forward strand.
CGCTGTCCTTCCAGATTGCATAAGCCCTAAACAGCACCAGCACAGCGAATCCGCCGCTCAGGGGCCATCCGATGCCTCCGTCCGTGGTGTTCACCAGGATGATGCAGCCGGCGCCGATCATCGCAAGCAGCACAATCCCGCCGACGATGAAAAGGCGCCTGGGCTTTTTGCCCTGGGAAGCAGCCAGGCGCGTCACCCGCTGGGACACGGCATCACCCAGAAGGCACAGCGCTACGGCCGCGTACAGCGCCCATAGCCGAGAGCTTTCAATGGATGTCGGATACAGTCCGATCAGGGCAACCGTCAGAATAAAGATAATCACCGCTTCGAAAACAAAAAGACGCTTTCCGTGAAGCGGCAGATATTTTCGGTTTTTTCGGCTGAAAAGGGTTACGCAGAGCATCACGGCGCTGCCGAACAGATAAAGAGCACCGCCGAAGAACGGCAGATCGACCAGTGCGTTGGACAGCAGCATACAGTAGATATATCCGTAAAGGTGACTCATCGCCGAGCTGACCGGCATCTTACCTCGATGAAATTCGTTCACGCTCTCTTCTGTCCTTTCGTTCCCATCAGTGCCATGCTAAAGGCGACGGGAAGAATCAGCGCAACAGTCATACCGGCATAGAGCAGTCCATGAGACAGGCCGGTCCGATCCAGGGCGAATTCCACCCCGATGCAGGCTCCAATCGCGAGAATCAGAAAGGCCACAGCGCAGCCTTTCAGGGCCTGGCGGCCCGTCCCTGCGCGGCGCACCGCAGCAATCACACCCAAAGCAAGGATCAGGGCATACACCACCTGCTCCAGCCGCACAAAACTCAGCTCCAGAAAATGGTCATATCGCAGGCTTTCCAGCAATATACCGCAGGCGCCGCAAAGAAGGAGAAACAAAACGCAGGAATCCCCCTCCCTCCTGCCCTTGCGCAAAAGCGAAAAAGTCAGAAAAAGAAAGATGGTCAGATACACGAGCATGCCCAACCGGTGGGTGGCCAGATAGGTAACATCCGTATACACAGGATCCTTCACGGTCAGAAACGCGGGAAGAACGATCCCGTCGGGCAGTTTCCGGCTGATATCGAAATCGGTCAGCTTGCTCTCACCGAATTTGACGGCAGCCAGAGTGAGAGGAAGGGCGCAGGAAACCATGTCAAATACTTTGGCGGGCGCCTCTTTCAGAGCACGAGATGAAAGAAAGGCGCCGAGCATCGCGCCGCCGATCAACCCGGCAAGGCTCCATCCTCCTTCCGTGATCCGAAGCCAGGCGGAAAGCGGAAACATCCTTCCCAGAGACCGGTCCATCAGGCAGAAACAAAGCCTTGACACAACCAGTCCCGAAACAAAGGAAAGGATGAAAATCAGCGGCGCGGCGCCCTTCTGAACATTCATTCCCCAGCCAAGCACACCGAGCACAAGCGCGGAGGAGAGGGCTCCGATGGCACAGTACAGCCCGAAGGCGTACAGATCCATGCCGAAAAGGTTGATTTGAACTGCTTCACTCCACAAATTCATGCCGCTATCCATCCTTTGCCTTTGCTCCGTGATGGTTTTCAGAAACGCATTCCGGATCTTCCTGGTTCTTTACTTCCACATGGACTCGGGAACCGCCGTGGCGAAATAAATAATGTCGCTCTGGCCTCTGTCTGAAGCCGTTTGATCGCCGTTGAAATGAAATTTCTCGCCAGGCTTGCTGTTTTCATAGCCCTCCGGCATAATCATCTCAGCCGTGTTTCCGCCGTCAAGGTTATACGCCTGTATACATCCCAGGTCATACATGATCTGAGCCAGCTCCTGATGAGTGACGCCGGATTCACTGTCTTCTTTCCCCCGGCCCTCCACGATCACCATCACATAGCTCAGGGTACCGGTCTGGCCGATGGCAGAGCGGGGATTCTTATAGTTCGGCGCATAGCCGTAATCCGTGTCCGTTTTCTGCAGTTCCCCGTCGATCACCAGGGCCGGCCCGAACATGAAGGCGTTGACGATTTCATCCTTGTGGGCCTTGGCATAGTCAGCCAGGCCGACGGATTTGACGAACAGATGGAAATCCCCGTTCCGGTCGATAATCAGCGTGTCCTTTTTCTTGTTGGTGCCGCCCCGGATCTTCTGCCCCATGCGGAATTCAAACTTTTTCTTCTCCGGCAGCTGGATAAACAGATCCCCGTTCATGGCGATGACCGCCCGATTTCGGGAAGCAATATCAGCGAGAGACACCGTTTTGGAGGATGTCACTTTCTCTCCGGCAATCGCGGTGCGGAGTTGCGTCGGATCGGCAATCTGAACCCAGGCGATATCAACCGTTTTCCCGTCGATATCCCGGGTTTCGACCTTCACGCGAATTGTCTCGTCCGCGTATCCGTCCGCGGTATAGCAGGCAGGATTAGGCATGGGGGAAACGGAAAAATCGATCGGCAGCTTCCAGTCGGGATTGGCCACCAGGGCCCCGTTCTCCGATGTCACCACCTCAAGGCTGTCTTCTGCCAGCGCGGCGGACAGGAAAAGCCGGCCGAAATCAATTTCCTCTCCTTCGTCCTCCTCTGTGTCGTTTCCGTTCATCAGTTCCAGTTTGATATGTTCCAGCGTGTCCGGCGACGAAAGCACAAACGGCAAAATCAGAATCAGCGCCGCGCAAATGCAGGTCAGCAGGATCCGTAAAGGCATCTTCATGCGTTTTCCCTCTTTTTCCTTATTTCCTTGATACTATCCCGTTTCTTCCCTTATTCCTCTTCCTCGTCCTCGGCCAGACGGGTGTTGGCGATCTCTACAAGCTTTCCGGCCAGCTCTTCATCCTCAACCAGTTCAAATGATTCCGTTTCCTCGCCGTTTTCGTCCGTGTCAGATGTAACCCGGCAAACGATGACTTCCACTCTCTCGTCCTCTTCGTCCCCGTCCGTGATCTCGGTCAGCAGCGCGTATTCCTCTCCGTTATAGAAGAAATAATCCAGCGGTTCAAAGGTGTATTCGTTGCCGTCGTCATCCTCAAACACCACGAGATCCTTTTCCGGATTTGTTTCCATGTTTCCTTCATTCTCCGGGATATTGTTCTTTTCCTGATCACTCATGTTCGTTTTCTTCCTTTCCTTTGTTTTCCGTTTGTTCTGAATCGACGCTGTCCGGTCGTTTCCAATCCGATATGAATCAGACTCTGCTCGGTTTATTCTGATCAGGCGCGATTCTGTCTGATCCGATCGGGGTTACTTCACCCTTCGGGTGAAACCATGTTATTATACGAAATCATCCTTCATCTGACAAGTGTTGACTTTCGGAGTCTCTGCCGATATCATGGAGAAGACGGTTTTTTCTGCAGATGATGTTTGGTACCGTCCGGTTCCTGGATCACGACGCCGTCCAGCACCGTCTGGAAATTCTCCCGGTATTCCTTCAGATATTCCTGGCGAAGAAGCTTTTGTTCTTCCGCTTCCGCCGCCGTCAGGCCCTCTGCCTTTTTTTTACGGGCCAGTTCGTTAATCCGGTCAATCTTTTCCTTTTCCATGATTGGTCTCCTTTCATGGTTCGATCACATTCAAAACGGGGGTTATGTTCATGATTCAGGGAAAATGGGTGGCGCCGGGACAGGCGCTGGATGAGGTATCTGCCATTCGGATGGCCGTTTTTGGTCGTGGGGAGGATCCCCTTGACGCAGAAAGCTGGAATTGCCTGATTTATCAGGACGGACATGCCGTCGCCGCAGGGCGCATCTGGTGGAAAGGGGATGCCTTCTGGCTGGGTGAAATCGGCGTGAAGCCGGAATATCGAGGTCTGGGTCTGGGAGATCTGACGCTGCGGCTGTTGTTATACAAGGCGCAGAATCATTTTGCCCGGGAAGTTCGACTGTGCTGCCCTCCGGACGTAGCCGGCTTCTTTTCTCGTCTGGGATTCAGGGCCGTTGATCCATCAAAAGCAGAGAGCGGGAGAACGGACACATCATCCGATGATGATGTTGCGCAGCAAAGTACCGGTCAGGAAACGGAAATGCGTATCGCGGGTCAGGATATTGACCTGGACACATGTAAAAACTGTTCCCGGATTAATTGTCCTTCCCGGAAATAACATAAGCCCTCCTGCTGTCGGCGCCTGCGAAGAGAATCAGCGTCAGCATCAGAAGATCCGCCCCGGCGATCACAGCCAGATCTGCTACTCCGCTACCCAGGCTCAGCACGCCCCAGGAAGTCAGCATCACGACTGCCGCGCAGAAGGCCACGGCAACCCAGTCCCAAATGGCCAGCATCCTTCCCTGCTGCCTTTTGTTCCGACGGTGGGACCAGATTCCAAGGCAAAGAATCATCACCAGACAGCATATGCCCGGTACAGCGGAAAACGTGCCGAAGCGCAGGAGTGAGCTTGCACGGAACAACTCGGAAATGATCCGGATCGCTGCCCACAGGCAGGCGGAAATCATCATCAGATCTCCTTCAGGCAAGTCTCCCTTTTTTCTTCCGATCAGCCATCCGCAAAGAAACAGGAAGCAAAGCGCTGCCGCGGCTCCTTCCATCCGCGCGGGCAGGAAAAGCCCGTTCTCCGTGAAAAAAGGAATGGCCTCAAAGGGCTTAACCACAGCAATTCCCTGCGCCGCAGGATGCCAGGTGATGAAGGCGCTGAAAACTGCCGCTCCGGGTAAAAAGCCGAATCCGACGGATTGAACAATCAAACCGGGAGAGCCTTTTCTCCCATTTCCTTTTTGCCGGCCGGCTCCGAAGAAAAAGCCAAGCAGCAGCAATGTCAGAAGGCCGCAGCCGGCGCCGAAAATGATTTCCATGTCGGTTTACGTCTCCTTAAAAACCCATCTGTCCTGCAGACGATAGCTGAGGAAGTACAGCGACGCATCCATCAGCACTTTGGCGAGCCATCCGGTCATGCCGATTTTTCCAAGGCCCCAAACGCCCAGATTGCTCAGACAGATAATGACTGCGCAGACCCCGGCATATCTCAGGGCGGCCTGACCGACGTTGCCTTTCAGCTTGAAAACAAGATCCTTGTTAAGTCGGAAATTGATCACAGCACTGACAATCCGCGCCCCCCATCCGCTCACGTTGGCATTCCAGAGACTTCCCCGGGAAAGCCCGGCCAGCGGCAGCAGCCATTCCCGTAAAAGCCCCGCCAGCACCTGATCAATCACGAAGCAGATCAGGCTGGAGCCCATAAATTTGAAAAATCCGCCGGCTAAAACCCGTAAAATATGCAGGCTGTCCTTCAGGGGATGGAAATGGCTGCCCTTGTTATCGTTTTCGTAAATCGTTTCGATTTCGACCGGGATCATGGGAATATTACGGCGTGCACACGCAATCAGCACATTCATTTCATATTCAAACCGCTCTCCCTCGATCTCCGCCATGAAGGCAAGCTCCTCGCGGCGAAACGCCCGGAGCCCGGTCTGCGTGTCCGGAAGCCATGGGCCGTATAGCAGCATGAACAGAACGCTGGTAAACCGGTTCCCGAAACTGCTGCGGAAGGGCACGTTCCCTTTTCCGAAATTCCGCGATCCCAGATACAGCGCCTCTTTATTCTCCTCCAGCTTTTCAGCCAGCCGAATACAGTCCTTCACGGTATGCTGCCCATCCGAGTCGGCCGTAATCACGCCGCTGACCTCAGGCATGTTCTCCAGAATATACCGATATCCGGTTTTCAGCGCTACGCCTTTCCCACGATTGACCTCATGATGCAAAACCGTCGCGCCGTCCATCGCTTCGATAGATTTGAATATCGGCTGATAGCTTTCGGCGCTCCCATCGTCCACAATCACCGCGCGTGTGAACCCACTGTTCAGCAGCTGCCCGATATATACGGGCAATCGCTCATCCGGTTCCAGCGAAGGGATCAGAATCACCGCGTCCGCGGCTGCCTGATGCTGCATATCGTTCAGCCTCTCCTTTCCGCCTGACATACAGGCTTTTTTATTATACGCCATTTGCGAAAAAAATACAATATATGGCCGAATACGTGTCATTGACATACAACGGGTGTAAAGCTATAATATCCGGGTGAAGAAAGGACGGAGGTGTCGCTATGGGCATTATTCCTTCCAGAAACCTGGAAGAGCAGCGTCGGGAGCTGAACGGAATCACGTATTTTGACCGGGGAATCCTGACCGGAAAGAACGGCCGGCAGTATCAGCGATTTGCGATTCAGACCCATTTTGTCGAAGTCGGCGAGAATCAGGCGGAGCTGGTCCGCCGTTATGTGCTTCCCCTGTATCAGGAGGGGGATCTCCTTTCCTTCGGAGCAAAGGTAATGGCGATGTGCACGGGAAACGTAAAAACCCGCGATCAGGTCAAACCCGGTTTCTGGGCAAAACGGTTGTGGCGGTTCGCGGGCATCAACACAACAGGCGTCGGCATGCACGAGCCCTACAAGCTCCAGCTGGTGATTGACATGTGCGGCCTTCCCCGCGTGCTGTTCGCCGCCTTTGTCAGTGCGATCACCAGGCCCTTTGGGGTGCACGGGCTGTTTTATAAGATTTGCGGCAAGGGCGTTGGCGGCATCGATGGGTTCTATTTCCGCTCCAGTTTTGATCGCTACAAGGAAATGGCCCTGATCAATCCGCCGAATCCTGTGGAGCTTTGCAATCAGCTGGAAAAGGACACAGGGATTCCTGTGGTACTCATGGATGCTAACGACCTGGAACAGAATCAGCTGGGCAAGTGCAGCGATTTCCCGCTGACGGACGAGGAGATTCAGGATGCCATGGCGGACAATCCTTCAGGGCAGGGTGATGAGTTAACCCCTCTGATCCTGATCCGTCCCCTGCAAGGATAAGAATCTGTGACGATGCCGGAGGAGAAGTCATGCGACATATTCCTGTCGGGGAAACCCGCGATGTGCCGGTGCTCACCTTTGAGGAAGCGCTCAAACCCGTCAGCACGGATTATGACCGGGATCGATGGATCTATGTGCCGGATTTCTACGGGGAATACCGGTACATTCTGGGGACGCGGGGAGCAAGACCACTGATTTGCGTAGGCGTCAATCCGTCCACCGCCGTCCCCGGCCGCCTGGATAATACGCTGAAAAGCGCGGAACGGATTGCCCTGAATAACGGATTCGATTCCTTCCTGATGTTCAATGTATACGCCCAGCGGGCCACCGTTCCGGATGATATGGACCGATGTCTGAATCTCCTTCTTCATCGGGAAAACATGAAAGCCTTTGCCTGGATGCTGGATGGTATCTCCGGTCAGCCTGCCGTCTGGGCAGCCTGGGGCGCCGTGATTGAAAAGCGGCCCTATCTGCCCCTCTGCGTGAAGGATATGGTCGCTATCGGCGAAAAAAAGGGGGTTCGATGGTATACAGCCGGACCTCGAAGCAAAGCCGGCCATCCCCATCACCCCCTTTATCTGAAAAAAGACGTTTCCCTGGATCCCTTCTCGGATCTGGCTTCCTATCTGGAATCGCTGGAGACATTTTTTGTTCGTAATCCGCAACCGCGGGAATAAGACCGGGCTTGCTAAGCTGGCGGTCACTGAAAATGAGGTGATATGCATGGAAAAGACCTATGAAATCGCGCTGACCCTTCGCTCCTGTGATTGTGATATCAATGGCCGGTGGCGCCCCGGTGCCATCCTGGAGGCCCTGCAGGAAGCAGCCGGCGCGCACAGCCTGCTGCTCGGTTGCGGCCGGGATGAACTGCTGAAGCAGAACGCCGTCTGGGTGCTGTCCCGGCTGGAGCTTCATATGGAACGTTATCCTGCCTTCGGAGAAACTGTTAAAGTGATGACTTTTCCCATGCCGGTTCGGATGTTCTTCTTCCCCCGTTATTTTGTTCTGACGGACGCCCACGGCGAAATGATCGGAAAGGCCGGTTCCCTTTGGCTTCTGATGGATATTCATACGCGGAAAATGCTGCCGCCCGGGGAGATAGCCCGTCTGATTCCCAATAACAGGGATCTCACGGTGCCCATGAATCTTCCTGCCACTGTCGGGGCCATTCAGGGCGAGGAGTTTGTGACGACCTGGCAGCCGGTCTATACGGATCTGGATGTGAATCATCATGTCAACAACACGAAATATGTGGACTGGCTCTGCAATGAACTCGGGGTGGATTGCATGATTCAGAACGAATTGGAATCGGTGATCGTGAATTATCATCATGAGATTCTGCCGGGTCAGACCGTTGTGCTCCGGAGGATTATGAAGGACGGCCAATACCATCTGTCCGGTTATGTTGAAGAACAGGTTGCCTTTGAAATCGGCGGAACGCTGCGGCCAAGAGGATAAAACATAGTAAAATGAGGATAACGGATGATGAATTACGATGTACTGATTATCGGCGCAGGCCCGGGAGGCATTTTCACCGCCTACGAGCTGATTGAAAAATCGCCCAGGCCGATCCGCGTGGCTGTTTACGAGCTGGGGAATCCCCTTGATCGCAGAAAATGCCCGATTGACGGAAACCGGGTGAAAAGCTGCGTTCGCTGTAAAACCTGCTCCATCATGAGCGGTTTTGGCGGAGCCGGGGCATTTTCGGATGGAAAATACAACATCACGAATGATTTCGGCGGCAGTCTCCACGAGCACGTAGGAAAGGCAAGAGCGCTGGAATTAATGCGCTATGTGGATGGCATTAATCTGCGCTTCGGCGGAAAAGATACCCGACTGTATTCCACCGCAAACAGCGCCATCAAGCGGATGTGTCTGCAGCATGGATTGCATCTGCTCGACGCACAGGTACGGCATCTGGGAACGGATATCAATTATATCGTCCTGGAAAACCTGTATCAGGCGTTGAAGGAACGGGTAGATTTTTTCTTCGATACGCCGGTAACCGATGTTCGGCGGACGGAAGACGGTTATGAAATTCAACTGTCCGACGGAGAGACTGTGAGCGCCTCCAGGTGCGTCATTTCCGTGGGGCGAAGCGGCAGCAAATGGATGGAGGGCATCTGCCGTTCCATGAACATCCCCACGCGAAGCAACCGGGTGGATATCGGCGTCCGCGTGGAGCTTCCCGCCGAGGTATTCCGTCATCTGACGGATGAGCTGTACGAAAGCAAAATTATCTATCGGACCGAGAAATTTGAGGATCTGGTACGCACTTTCTGCATGAATCCTCACGGGGCCGTGGTCAGCGAGAACACGAACGGCATCGTAACAGTGAACGGCCACAGCTATGAAGATCCGGCCAAGCACACAGAGAACACAAACTTCGCGCTGTTGGTGAGCAAGCATTTTTCCGAGCCCTTCAAAGATTCAAACGGATACGGCGAATCCATCGCGCGGCTGAGCAATATGCTGGGCGGCGGAGTAATGGTACAGCGTTTCGGAGATCTGGTTCGGGGCCGTCGGAGCACACCCGGCCGGATCGCATCCTCTTTCGTAACACCCACCCTGGCAGCCACTCCCGGTGATCTGAGTCTGGTCATTCCCAAGCGGATTCTGGATGGCATCATTGAAATGATCTATGCCCTGGATAAAATCGCCCCCGGAACCGCCAATGACGATACTCTGCTCTACGGAGTGGAAGTGAAATTTTACAACATGGAAGTGGAACTGGATCAGAACCTGGAAACGCAGTATCCGGGCCTGTATGTGATCGGGGATGGCAGCGGTGTCACCCACAGTCTGAGCCATGCCAGCGCCAGTGGTATTCATGTAGCCCGTGAGATTCTGGGAATTGGATGAATCCCTCTGCACAGTTGAACGCAGATGCCGGCCTTCGCTGCCGGCATTTGCGTTTTTGTGCAATTTCCGATATAATGAAGGTTGATCATATTTTTTCGGAAGGAAAGGAAGCGGTTTGATCATGTTCCGAAGGCTGTCAGCGGGTTTCCTGGCTCTCCTGCTGTGGGTGCTTTCCCTGGGTTCTTCCCTGGCCGCGAAGCCGGCCTCCATCTCCACGATTCCCTGTGACGAACTTCCGCAGGTGTATGACGGGCAGCATCATTATCTGCTTTTGTGCATTGACCAGTGGGACAAAGCGCCCCGTCCGAAAGACGCCGCGAATCCCTCCGATTATTACGGCACACATAAGGATAACTACGGCAATACGGACGGGATCGTCATTCTCACCCTGGACACCCGGGCGCACCGGGTTATGCTGACTTCGATCATCCGGGACGCCTTAATCAAAAAGCCTTCCAGCACAGAGGATTCTGAGAAATTCGGACGGATCAACTACGTCTATAATGATTACGGTCCCGAAGCCCTCTGCCGCCTGATCAGCGAACACCTGGGCATCCGTATTGAGAAATATATTCTCTTCACCTTCCGTCAGGTGCAGGAAATCATCAGTTTTCTGGGCGGTGTGGACATCAAACTGGATTCCGAGGAGATCAGATATCTGCACAGATATCGTGTTCCCAAGGGTTCGGTGGTTTCCCTGGACGGCAAACACGATGTCTACAATGATGGCGTCCACCCCGAAGGTGTTTATCATTTTTCCGGCCATTCCGCTGTGCTGTACATGCGAATCCGCAAGGCCAGCGGTCATGGAGATTTTATGCGGACCCAGCGGGTGCGCACTGTGCTGAGCACCCTGGCGGACACCTGCCGGACCATGACCTGGGATCAGGTCAGGGAGCTGGCGGATAACATCATGGACAATAACAATGACACCAACATGAATCTGGAGGAAGCGCTTCAGGCCGCGGAATATGCATATAATCTGCGAAACTGCACGGTGGAGGAGCTGCGGATTCCTCCGGAGAATGCCGTAAAGCCGATTGACTTTGCTAACATGGCTGCCCAGGAGGTAGATTGGGAAGCCTGTCGCACCGCCATGGCGGACTATCTGCAGAACAGCTTCCTGGTCATCGATGACGAAGACTGATTCAAAAAGCGAACGCAGGGATATGCCTCCTGTGATACAGGAATCACTGGTGCATCGTTGACCGTCAGCAACACGGCAGTGAGAAGATTCAGGCGAGCGAGATGCTTATAAGGTAGGAAATCCTAAGCATGATTCAGCCGGAAAGGAGCGAACGAATGAAGTGCCCGGAATGCGGTCAGTGGAATCGCGCCTCCATGCCCCATTGTCTTCGTTGCGGCGCTCCTTTGAATATTGACGCAGCTTCCCGTCTTGCATGGAAGGATGATCTCCGGGACGGCGAATCACCTGCCGCCTATCTTCGGGCAAATGAATTCGGGGAAACGGTGAACACCCCGGAACCCAGGGATCAGTTGGCCCGTGAAATGCAGGATCTGAAAAAGCGCAAGCAGGAAGGCCGCGCCCTGCAGGAGCGTCTGAAAAATGAAAACACACGAACCGTATCCCATGTGACGGTCGATGATTCTGAAACCGATCCGCCCCCGGATCCTTCCTCTCTGCGACATCGGGAAAACCTGCGGCTTCGGGTGGATTCGGAGGAAAGCGCCGCCGGCCGTCGCGAATCCGAGATTCGGCGGCGTGTGCGTTATCTGGATGAATCCGGTGTCTATCTGGATTCCCGAACCTGGGATCCTGTCACACCGGCTTATATTTCCCAGGGTTCCGGCGGGTATACGGTTACCACGCGTCTTGCCAAGCCTGTTCCTTCCCGGCACGCCCGTCGTCTGATCTTCGGCAAAGCCCTGCTGATCCTTCTGCTCATCCTGGCCCTTGCCTTCGGCGGCGTATATGCCTATCGCCATTTTACTTCCGGTTCCGCTGTCCCTGAAAACGATGCGGGCGTTTCGATCTCCGCCAGTCTTTCGGATGGGTTGGCTGCCCACACAATTCTGATTCCCGGCGAAGACGGCTCCGCCATCTACGTTCGGGAAATGCACGCCAGCTATACGGTGGTCGATGGATTTGCCACCCTGGAAATCCCGGACCATCTGTGGTATGACAATCTGGAGGGCACGCTGAACGAAACCATGCAGGTCACGCTCACGCCTTTCCTGAAAACCTCAGCCGGGCGTCAGCAGCCGCTGACACCGATCACCTATGAAATCGAAATCCCGCTGAGCCCGATCACCCTCGATTCGCCCGATTCGCTCAGAACCACGGTATCCACAACGATGTCCACCATTAAAATCACCGTCCGTCCGGGTTCCCGGGTCATGGTAAACGAGCACGACTGCTCCGACACGGTCAGTTCCGAAACCGGGGAAATGAGTTATAACGCCACAGTGCAGCCCATCGGCGACAACGTATTCAACATCGTGGTGCGCAGCCAGTATTGCCGGGATAATCAGATTTCCGTCGTCCTGTATCGGGCTCCTCAGGATATTCCGCTGGATCTGGCGGTTGGCACTTACGGAACAACCAACGAGAAAATCATGCGGGTTTCCGCCACGACGCTTCCCGGAGCCTACGTAACCGTTACTA
>CADBLV010000149.1 GCA_902795555.1 uncultured Eubacteriales bacterium
GCGCTGCACTGGCAGCGGCGGCCGGTGCATGTGGGCGGCAGCCCCCATTGAGACGCTGAAGCCTTTCATGAGCCGACAGGCGCTCTGCCGTCTGATGAAGCTGCTGATCGGTGAGCAAAAATTTACTTCCAATGCTCCGAAGTTCGTGGAAGTGATCAGCTGGGAAAAGGACGGTGAGACTTTCTTCGCCGCCGTCAACGAGCAGGAGGAATCTCCCGTAGTGCCCATGAGCGAGATCTGGATCGAAATCCCCGGAGAAGGGCATACGGCTGAAAGGCTGCCCAGCGGCGAAAGCCTGCCTGTGGAAAACCATGCCGGCAAAACCCGGATCCTGCTTCCCCGGGTGGAACTGTTCGTGATGCTCCGTGTGAAATAAGAAAAAAGAGGGCGGTGCTTTCCTGAGGAAAGCGCCGTCCCCTTTCATTCGGACGTAAGCGTCGGTGCGGACTGACGAAAATCAGCCGTTCTGCTCGGCCTGCTCCTTCGCCTGTTCCACTTCTTTGGCGATGGTTTCGGCATCAAAGCGGTAGACACACTTGTTGTTGTACTTCACCAGCATGTGATCCAGGATGCTTTCATCGGCCTCGTCAACCGTCATGATCAGACCCATGTCGCCCTCTTCCATCTTCTCAGCCACCTGAGTGATCAGCTCCTGGCTGAAATGCTTCTTGTCAATGTCCTTCGCATCTCCCAGCAGGGCACCGGCCACGCCGCCGATCACCGCGCCGACAGCGCCGCCCAGCAGACCGATCAGGCCGCCGATCAGGCCGCCCTTCGCGGTGTCACTCTCAGTGAGATAGTCGGAAGTGAAGTTGTCGCAAAGCTTGAGCGCCCCGTTCTGACGCTTCACCAGCGCGATCTGATAGATCGTGGTGCCGTTGATTTTGGGAGTTTCGGCCAGGCCCTTCAGGGCGGCGCGGGCATCGCTTTCTTTTGCAAATTCTACGGCTGTGATATTGAGCATGAATAAGTCCTCCTTTTTTTGAGTAGGTAATTGGGTGATATTTATTATATAACTGATGGGAAGGTTTTGAAAAGGGGGTGTTCCAGAGTGTCAAAATCCGAAAAATTCTGTCCTCGATCCGCGGAGCGGAAGCAGGCTGCTCCGCCTGGGATTCATATTCCGCAGCAGGCTGCGGACGGATCCCCGGCAAAAACATTTGCTGCCATCCTCCCCGCTCATTTCGTATCCATCTATGTCAGCGCGGTTGACGCCTGATCACAGAACACAGAAAAGAGAGGATCAACCATGGAAGAAAGCAATCACGGGGATGAGCGGGAAGATCCCGTTCCCCTCACGGACGAGGAATTCGAGCAGTATCAGAAGCAGGAGAATCGCAAAGTCTCAATTATCGCGAATATCATCGATTTCATCCTGAACTTTTTCCGGTAATCAGAAGAATACGTATGTTTTTTTGCCATGACCTGCGGAAGCCTGAGATTACAGAAGGGACAGCCTTCCTTCGTTTCCCTCTTCCGCACGGAATGAAAGATGAAACGAAACAGGCTGTCCCTCGGGTTTTCTTTCGTTCAATTACTCTTTGTCAATCTCAATGGTTATGGTGCAGCTGTATTTCTCTGTGTAGACATCGTCGTTGAAATCTTCGCTGTAGCCGTCCGGAGCCTCAATAACCGTCACATGATACTTGTAGGCCGGGCCCTTGAAGACACACTTTCCCTCTTCGTCCGTGTAGAAATTGCTGCATCCGGTTGCGGAACAGAAGGCGATGGCGACTTCCGGAACAGGATCACCGTTCTGATCCACAACCCGGACGGTATAGGTCTGTTCCTCATCGGTCTCCTGCGGCGTTTCGCCCCCGTTGACCTTCTGCATGATCAGCGGCTGGAATCCATCCGTTTTTCCGTTCAGATAATCTTCCAGGGCGGCGATATAATCCGCGGGGATGGAACTGGAGACCGGATAATCAAGCACCCGGCCTTCCCCGTCGAGGAAGTAGGTCGTCGGAGTTCCTGTGAAAGGCAGCGCTGTCACCATGCTCAGCGTCAGCTTGACATTGCGGAAATGATACTCGCCGATGATGTCCTTCGCCTTCTGGATCTGCTCCTCATTCGGCGCGTCACACACGCAGAGGACCACATTCAGACCCTTATCGCCGTATTCCCGGGCGAGGCGGTCCAGCTCCGGCATTTCCTTCTTGCAGGGTTCGCAGAAGGTCTGCCAGAACGAGATGATCGTCACCTTGCTGCCGGCGGTCAGATCCGCGACGGTCACGGTGTTGCCGTCATAATCAGCTGCCTCGAAACTGATCTGTGTGCCGGGTTCCGGCGGCTGATCAATTTTTTTGCGTTCCTTCAGGGTGAACAGCTCCGGATGCTGCATGAGCTGATCCGTCACATTCATAAAGGCTTCCCGGATCTTCGGGTCCGCCTGCGCCAGGCGTTCCTGAGCAAGCTCGGGTTTTAACGCTGTCAGATAATAGGTAAAGCCGTCATAGTCCCCGATTTTTACGGGATCCCTCAGCTGATCGCCTCCGTTAATCGTGAGGACATCATTCTCCCAGGTTTTTCCTGCTCCCAGCCCGAAGACCACGAACATCTCGATCCTCGACGCCACAAATTCATTGTAGGCCTGAGTCACCTCTTCGGGGATATTGTACGGGTCCGCCATGAAAGGCAATAACTTTGCATTCATGGCGGTGATTTCCTCATCGCTCTTGGGAAGATACAGCGCGTAGGCAACGATGATGCCGGATTTGTAACTGGTTTCTCCCGCATCGGCGATGGAGAAGATCGTACCGGGCATGTCGTTCACAAAGTCCGGCACAGTAAAGGTGAAGCCGCTTTTCGGAAAGTCCAGGCTCTTCACGTCTTTCTCCTCCGCGGCGGCGAAGCTGCAGATTCCTGCCAGGAAGCACAGCAGAAGCAGAATGGATATCACTTTTTTCATCGAATAACCCCTCCTCATTGAAATCATCGGTCTGTGAAAACAGGTGTCAGACATCTTGCAGGATTGATCATAGCAAAAAAGGCATCGATCGTCAATGTTGTTCCTGTCATGTTCTCACCCCTCTTCAAACCGTTCCGCGGCATCTCTCCGGCACCTTCCGCGCTCACGGCATCCTTCCATTCCCGGCGAACGCCGAACTGCGGGTTACCGATCCCGCACCAGACCTGCATCACGCTGTTATGTCCATAGGTAAATCCGGCGCTTCCGGCCAGCGCGGACCACCAGGCATACCGCCGCACCTCCCGCGCGGTCCAGTAAGGCCGGGACGGGTCATGCAGGCCGTGGGGAATCTCCTCGTAGGATGGTTCGCCGTCCACCACAGGTTTCGTATCACGCTGCGTGTCGCGCCAGATATAGCGGTACACCTGCAGCATGCGCTATGTCCACGATGATGACGATATCACAAGTCAGATTTTTGACCTTTGTTCCCGCTCCTTTGCCGGGATGATTGTGCTGGCTACGGAAATGAAACAGGAGGACCTTCGGTATTTCTCCAACCTGACGGTCCCCCTGGTTTTTCTGGATACCTATTATGATGTCCCAACCTGGAATTTTGTCTATATCAATAATAATCAGGGAGCTTTCCAAGCGACTTCCTACCTGATTCGTAAACGGCAGGCGCAGCCCGGGTACTTTCGTTCCAATTACCCGATCAGCAATTTCGACCAGCGGGCTGACGGTTTCTACCGGGCGGTTCGGGCCGCCGGCATGTCGACATCCCAGTGTATTGTGCACCGGCTGACGCCCTCCCAGGAAGGCGCCTATGAGGATATGAAGCAGCTTCTGAAAGAAGGGGAAAAACCTGCCTTCTGCTATTTCGCCGACAACGACCTGATCGCCATCGGCGCCGCGGAAGCCCTTCGTGAAGCCGGCTGGCGAATCCCGGAGAATATCGCCCTCGTCTGGTTTGACGACCTGCCCGCCTGTGAATATATGACGCCCGCCCTTACCACCGTCAGCGTTCCCAAGCAATATATGGGAGAGGTCGCCGTCATCCGGCTGGTTCAGCTGATCGAAGGAGAAAACTCCCTTCCCCTGGCCATCCAGGTTTTCACCAATCTCATCAAACGGCACAGTGTATAATGCGATTCAGCTTTGCTTCACCCCGGCAGCACTTTGCTCCGGAAATCCTCCCGTCAATCATCCTGTCCGCTGCATCGTTCAGCAGCAGCCAATTGATCACATCGGTGCACGGTCCGAAAGCACCTTTTCAATGCCGGAAATCGCTGTCATTGCCCATCCCTTTCCGCCGCGACACAGACGGTGTTCTTTCCCGAAGCTTTGGCTTTATACAGCGCCGTATCCGCACGAACCGCCAGAGGATCGGGGTCTTCTCCGGGCTGGGCCTGTGCGACGCCGAAGCTGGCGGAAATTTTTCCGCATTTCTCAAACCGGAGTTTTTCGATTCCCTGACGAAGCTCTTCCGCGAAGGCCGCGGCTGCCTCCTTCGCAGCCCCCGGCAGCATCAGCATAAATTCTTCTCCGCCCCAGCGTCCGGCAGAGGCGTCTGCATCCAGCCTGCTGACCGCCTGCTGAATCAGATCGGAAACCCGCATCAATACCTGATCGCCTTCCTGATGGCCATA
>CADBLV010000150.1 GCA_902795555.1 uncultured Eubacteriales bacterium
GCGGCCTCGGAACCGTGATTGCCCATGAGATCAGCCACGCCTTCGACTATGCCGGCAGCCAGTGCGACGCCTACGGACGGGGCATCGCGTTCCTGACCGAAGCGGACCAGGAGATTTTCCTCGGCAAAGTGAAAGCAGTGGAAGATTACTACAATGCCATCATCGTCCTGCCGGACGTAAACTGCAACGGCACCCTGCTGCGTGTGGAAAACACGGCGGACCTGGCCGGCACGAAAGCGGCCGCCATGCTGACAAAAACAAAGGTGCTGGACCTGCAGGCTTTCTTCCGTGAAAACGCGAGGCTCTATGCCACGGTCGTTCCGGAATCGGTCATATCGATTCTGCTGAACGATACGCACGCGCTGTCCTACCTGCGGGTCAACGTCAACCTCCAGATGGTGGACGAATTCTATGAGGCCTTCGATGTCAAAGAAGGCGACGGAATGTATGTGAAGCCGGAGGAGCGCCTGAAAACCTGGGGTAAATAACAGGCGGATTCCTGTTTCTTTCGGCGGTCAGCCATGCACGGGAACCGACTTGTGGGATCATCCGCATCCGGCGTGCATGTATGGATCCGCGAAAAAATGGATAAACAGATGAATGAGTGGCCTTTCGTTCACGATAACAGGTGGGCGAAAGGCCACTTAGCATCCTGCGAGGGTTTGTATGGCTTCTGTTCAGAATTTGGTTAGGGGAGCGGAAGCGTTCCCGCTATCCCACGCTTTCAGGAGCTGATCCAGAAGCTCCGAGAAAACATCTGCGGCCCGGCTGATCTTTTCCTCCGAGTAGATGGCCCCGTTGAACATCAGGTACGGAACGATCCGGTCCGGGCTTTCGATGATCTGTATGGCCAGGCTTCTGGAATTGATCGGGGCATGGTTTTCCACATTCAGCCTTGTGCCGCCGATGGAACCGATGTTGCTGCCGGACATGATGGAGGCCGTCTCATAGCAGACAATCATCATGTCGTGTTCAAAGACATTGTCCTGCTTCACGCTCCACTCGTAGGAAGCATGGGCGAGACTGTCGCCGGACCGGCGGGAAAGTTCTTTCAGAAATTCCGACAGGGTCATGTTTTCGGCGATTTCCAGGCCCACCGTGACATATCGGAAGAGACAGCCGAAGGCATTCTGCCGGATCGGATCCGTTCTGTCGTGGAAAACCCAGTCGAGCATGACCCGATTCTTCTTTTCCATGGCATGAATCCCGAGAAGACCGAGAGCGGCGAAAAGAAGATTCCTGGAGAGATGGCTTTTCTCCTCAAAGGCATTCATTTCCTCCGGCGAGACCGTACGCTTCAGTGGCAGAAGCACCCTGCCGGCAGGCCGGGCGGACACATCCGGGACGAGGTTAATACACCAGTCTTTTCCGGAATAGGTTGTTTCGAAGAACTTCCGGTCCTCCCGGTATTTTCTGCCCGACCGCAGCTGTTCCTGATGATACAGATACGAATAATAGGTGTCCTGCTGGAGAGGCTCGCCGTTCCAGGCGTGGACGATGTCCTCATTCAGCAGCTGCATCCCCGAGCCGTCCGTCATGATATGGTGAACGTCAAAGAACAGATAAACGGCTTCCTCTGTTTTCCACAGCCCGGCATGAACCAGCGGTTCGCCGATCATGCGGAAAGGATAAAGCAGGTTTTCTTTTTTTCGGGAGAACTCCGCTTCGCTGATGGTTTCCACGGTGAGCGAGAGCGCCTTTTCCGGCGCGGGACGCTGAACCAGCGAGCATTCTCCGTTGAATTCGAAGACGGTATAAAGTGCCGGCCGATTCCGAAGGGCCTGGTTCATGGCGCTGCACAGAAGGTCGGCATCCGTGTCCGCGGGGAAACGGTACAGACGGGGCAGGTTCCACATGACCGTGTTTGGGGAGAAAATGCAATAATCAAAAATCGAGACCTGATTGGGGGTCAGAGGATGCGCTTTTGTCCGTTCCCGCTCCTCCGTAACGGTCGGATCCTCCTTTTTCTCTGTGCCGGTTTCCCGGCTTTCCCAGATGGCCGCGACGCGCTCCGGCGTGCATCCTTCAAAGATATCCGCAGCCAGCAGGCCGGAGAGATTCGCCGCGGCCAGAACACGCATGGCGCCGAGGGAGTCCCCGCCCAGATGGTAGAAGTTATCGCGGACGCCGATCCGATCCGTCCCGAGGGCTTTTGCAAAGGCCTCACACAGGATTTTTTCTGTCTCTGTCCGGGGAGGGGCGTACGGTTCTTTTTCCTTTTGTGGTTCCGGCGGTGGGAGGGCCCGGCGGTTCATCTTGCCGTTGGGGAGCAGCGGCACCTCGTCGACCTGGATGAAGAAGGACGGAATCATGTAATACGGCAGATACTGCTCCATCCGGTGAC
>CADBLV010000151.1 GCA_902795555.1 uncultured Eubacteriales bacterium
CGGGACCTGGCGAAGGAGGCGGGAACGAGACGTCGGCGTCAGGACCTGGTGAAGGGAGCAGGAAGGAGACGCCGGGACCAGGGGAAGAAAACGGGGCCAGGCTTGCGCTGATTCCGGATCCCATCGAAAAGGATATCGAAGGGATTAAAGGTTACGACGGAAAGACCTTTGAATATGTGAATTTCCTGCTGGGCCAATTCAAGGGAGCCATCGGGCGGTTTTTCCAGAAGGGCAGCAGATGAAGAATCAGAAGATGAGACGGGAAGGAGAGACGAAAAGAACCGTCCCAATCGTTTACGGGACGGTTCTTCCAGAAGAGCAGCAGATGAGGTATCAATCAATCCGCTCGCTGCAATAATCCAAGGGCGTTGATGACCAGTTTCACCGCTGACTCCAGGGAGTTCAGTTTGGATCCGACCTGTTCGATCCTTGCGCGTTCTTCGGACCTTATTCCATCGATTCCGCCGGACAGGAGGGACATGACATCCTTCACACCGGCGATGACTTCCACGGCGACATCCTCAAACTTCGATAACTCCTCAGAATCGGCGAGCTCTCCGATCTCCGGGATGTTGAGCGCTTCGCCGGCCCTGGCGGCAACTGCCGGACGCAGCGTCTGCCAGATTGCTCTGTATACAGATTCTGCCTTTTCCAGATAAACCGCCTGCTTTTCAGCCGGAATCCGGGCGAACGCGTCGGTCGCGGGATCGATAACACTGTTATTGATCAGGGATAAACCGGCTTCAAACTTTTCACCTTTTGCGCCGAAATCCGCGGCGGCAGATTTCCAGGCTTCTTTCGCCCGATCGAAAGCGGCCAGCTTCTCCGCGGTGATCCCGGCCTTTTCGGAGCGGAAGCACAGGTCGGCCCGGCGAATCACCTCATCCACCAGCTGCACGGCCGCGTTGGGGGAGTCCGTTTCCGAAGCCGGGATCGCCCCGCAAACATAAACCATCAGATCCGAGAGATACTGACCCAGGGTCGCGACGACGGTGAAGGCGATCTCCGTCTCTCCCTGGCGCGTCGCTTCGTCGTAGGCTTTTTTTGAATCCTCTGTTTGCTCCGCCGTCAGTTCCGATTCGCTCAGCGCGGCGGAAACAGCGAAGGAGAGCATACACAGGGTCAAAACGAGCGTGATCAACCTGCAGAGTCCTGTTTTCCTGAATGACATTTCTTTCATCCTTTCTATATTATGAATTCCCGATCGTCACGATGAATTCCCGATCGTCGATCACGGCTATTATCGCATAAAAATCCACTGAACTCAACAGGCGGAACAGCGGAGAAACAACCGCGCTGCCGGAGGTTGGCTGATTTGCTGATGGACCGCGTTACTCCCTGTAAAAGGCCTTGATGGCAAAATTATCAAACAGGTTTCCGTCGCTGTCAATGCTTTTGACCGCTTCCGTCCAATCCTGCCAATTTCCGGATTCCTTCACGAAGCTTTCTCCGGGATGAACGATCACGCGGGCCATTTCCCCGAAATAACCGAGCGCCGCGTACATCCAGGTTCGTTTGCCGGATGAGCCGGGATAGCTGCTTTCCGCCACCGGCCCGCCGCCGGAGGAGAACAGGGCGGCGACCATGTACTGAAGGCCGCTGTTCAGGCGCTGCTGCTCACCGACCTGCGGATCCTCAAACTCGTCCGATTGAATCCCTTCTCCCACCTGGCCGGGATCATCGTCAGCCTGAATGGGACGTTTCGCGAACCAGGCGGCGTGAAGCTCACTCAGATCCAGCGGATATTCCTCCCAGGTTTTGTCCATGGAAGAAAAGATGGAGGTTTCCGCCGCGGCAATCGTTCCGAAGGACCAGCAGGTTCCCCAGGGATACTGCAGTTTGACCGGCGTCACGATTCCGTCCTCCCGCATATCATATCGGGAGGGCAGGCTTCCGTTCGAGGCATATTCCGTGACCATGGATGCCATGGACGGGCCGACCGGCAGCAGAGAAAGAATGACCAGCAAGATCAGCATACGTCTCTTCATGACTGTTGACCGCTTTTAAATGAATGGATGACGCAGTTGTGCCGCGTGGTATTTACGGATTGGGCAGCGGAACCTTTTCAAATTCCGCGCGATAGACAGTACGGAAGCTGCCGGAGGAGAAGGGAAGGGGCGCCCCGAGGCGCTCAAGCTCTCCCTTCTGACTGTCATAGGGATCGACGCGCAGGGCTTCGCCGACCGGATCCAGCTCCGCCTCGAAGATCCGATTCGCCGCGACGCGGGCCGGATCCAGATTGCCGAAATAGAAGCGATGACGGTCCGCGGCTCCGCGGCGCCGGGCACTTCCGCCGAAGCTTGGATCCGCAAAAAGCCAGCCCCAGCCGGGAAGCCAGAACTGCGCCCAGTCATGACTGCCGACGCCATCCGAATCAATGCACAGGCCGCTCTGCCAACGGGCGGGAATCCCGCTCAGGCGGCAGAGAACGATGAACAGGAGCGCCTGCAGGCCGCAGTCGCCCTTCAGGTTTGAAGCGCAGTATTCGCCCAGATCGTCGACAAGGAAATAATTTGGCATATAGCTGTAGGACACGCGCGAAGTCACAAATTCATAAATGCGCCAGGCTTTGCGAACCGGATCGGTTTCCCCGGAAAGCAGGCTTTCGGCCAGGCTGCGCAGGTAAGGCGTGAAACGGATGAAGGGCGGATCCTCAGACAGATCTTCGGCGGAAACGGGCAGGGCATCCGGATACAGCGGCGATGAGGGAGCGGGGGCATTCAGAGGATCCGCATAGCGAATCACGGAGGTGAAGGCATAACGAAGACGGAAATCCTGCCAGCGGTCCAGATGCCTCTGCCAGAAAGCAGTGCGCGCCGGCGCGTCCGGCGGGGAAATCAGATCCGGCTCTCCTTCCAGAAGCACAATGTCCGACTGCTGGGCGCTGCGGGCGGGAAACGGAAGCCACGCCCGGTAAACCCCGGGCTCAAAGGGATCGCGCAGCTGCATGGAAGCATCCACCGTATAACGGCAGGAAAGGAATCCCACGGAGCGGATCTCCTCCATCATCGGATCCAGCCAGGGATCCTCCGGCTGTCCGGATATTCCCGCGCGGGCGGCCAGAAACGGACGCTTCAGAGCCAGCTGCGCGTTTCGGACATAATATCGTTTTTCTCCGTTCAGGGGGATCCAGTGGAAGATGTTGCGATCCTCCAGACTGCTGAATTCAGCTTCCGTCAGATCGGGAATGCAGGATTTGAGCTTCAGGAAAGCTTCCTCCCGATCGTCCGGGAATTCCTCCGTCAGGCGGCGAATCCGCTCTTTTTCAACGAGAATCCTGGCGCGGAGCATGCGGGGCAGATCCGGATCCGCCAGCAACGCATCGGCCGCACGGAGAGCGCCTTCCAGATCTCCGCTGTCCCGCCGGAGCCGGATGACCTCCGGCAGCGGGACCGACAGGGAACGGATGAGTTCATCACGATTCATAAATTCCTCCAAATTGGCAAACGGCCGGCACGGCCAAAGATCAGGACGGGGGTGCCTGATCAAAGACCGCGGCCATGACCGCACAGCTCAGATCTATGCGTAAAGCCATGATTTCCGGACTGCCTTATGACACAATGTGCAGCTTTTTGGCAATGCCGGTCATCGTCAGGACATCCTGTACTTCGATGTTGACATTCCGCAGCGTCAGCTCGCCGTTCAGGAGCTTATGCGCGGCCACGATCTGGCGGATCCCCGCGGAGGAAATGTATTCCAGTCCGCTCAGGTCCAGAACCAGGTGCTTCACTTCCGTTTCGAGCTCCTTCAGCGCCTGTTCGAGCATCGGGGCGCTCTGGGTATCCATCCACCCTTCGATCTTCAGGGTTGCTTCGGTTCCATTTACTGTCTTTTCAATGGTCATGGTTTTTCTTCTCCTGTCTGAAATCTTATCATGGAAATCCTTCGCCATTCAAATTGCCTCAAGAAGCTGAGCGTATCCAGAAATCACAGGTCATTCAAGTTGTCTCAAGAAGCTGAGCGTTTCCGGAAGTCTGCTGTTATTCAAGCTCCGTGAAGAAGCTGAGCGTATCCAGCGCCCAAATGATCTTTTCCAGATATTCGCCGTCTATGATCGGCCATCTGAAGCCCAGGCGGAACAGCGCGTTGACCGTAAACCGGCGGTCCGAGTCCACCATCTGCAACGTTTCGCCCTCCTTGTTGGAATAGGCCACGAGGGAAATGACGGTTTTGCTTTCTTCCTCATGTCGGGCGGCTTCCGCCAGCGTCTCCCGGAACTCGCTGTCCGGGACCGTCCGGATCTCGAACCCATGGCCGCGGATGGCGTCCATCAGGTCGGCGATGGTCACGGTATGGTTGTTGTTCATGTGGAAGATGCTGAATCGGCCGTCCACCTCCGCCAGCTTCAGCACCGCTTCGGCCACGGAGTCAATCGGGGAGAACTCCACCGGTTTTTCCAGAACGCTGAAGGGGCACTGCTTCAACCTTACA
>CADBLV010000152.1 GCA_902795555.1 uncultured Eubacteriales bacterium
ACTGTGACTTCTCCGTCTCCGGTCGGTTCATATCGTGCCGTAAAAAGTCCGTTTTCTGTCCCGGCAGCAGCAAGCTTTACCACAGAATCGTCCTGCGCCATTTCGTCCGCACGCCATTCGCCCGATCTGTTTAGCTTTACAGTCAGCACATAGGCTCCGTCCTTGATTTCTCCTTTGATATCTGAAGAGAAGCCTGATGTCTCTTCACGTCCGGATATGTCTGAAGATTCAGAAACAATGCCGGAGATAAAGCCCGCCGCATCCGCCTCATTCCATATCGCATAGTAAGGAATTGTGGTTGCATCCGGAGCGATTTCCTGCAGGTGTGACCAGACAAGAAAACCTTCCGGCAGTCGATCCACGGGCATTCCTGGCAGGAAAACGGTTACTGTCTGTGCTTTTTCCACCCCGTATGGCGCGGATGTCACATAACGGATTCCATCCTCAATTGCTTCAGGAACCTGACCCTCGTCCATTTCAACAGTAATCTTTACTGTCCATGTATATTCGTCTGTCATGAGAGGATCGGTAAACTGACCGTGGAATGAGCATCCGTAAACTGTACCGTTCGGATAATCATCTCCTGTTTCACCCATTTCACTGTCGTGATAATTTCCCGTGAAGGAACCGTTTTCCCCGATAGTCAGTTCAGTATTCCAGCCACCGACACCGCTTGCAAAATCAAATGTCTGTCCATTGATCTGATCAAACAGATCCTTCGTTTCCGCGCCGGCGTAAGACAGCGCAACTGCCATGATTACCACAGAAAGCAGAATTGTCAGAACCTTTCTCATTTTCCAAAACCTCCGTTTCTAAGACGATGATGTCCCGTATAAATAACGAACGCTGGGATATCATTATTCATGTCCAGGGGACTATCTTATTATAGCATGGATGGTGGGACTGATTCAATTTGCGTGTGGTCGCCGATCTCATCTCGCTCGCTCAGGGTCAGCTCTTCAACGCTCAGGATGTAGCTTCCCGTGCGTTCACCGTCTGCCTGGAAATGCGGCTGCGCATGCCCGACGCAGATCTCATCTCGGCAAAAATTAAAAATAGAAACAAAGTCTTTACAAAATTGTTAAAACATAGCAACATATTTATACATAATTAATAAGAATTCGGAATGCTGTGTATCAAACGGCAAATTCCGAGGAATGGAGGCAGGAAGACAGGAAAGGCAGCAGTCCATTATGATGCGGTTCACTGCGGAGAGATCGGGATTCCTGAAATGCAGGAAGATCTCCCGAACGGATATAGAAAAACTGGAGGAAAAAATGCGAAAAGGAGCTATAGCATTACCGCGCGAGATATCTGTCGCGGGTCAGAAGGCAGGAATCGATCTTTTTTGGGGACCCATCCCATGGACGAACCATTTCTTCCGTATGATCATAAACAAATCCAAAATGTTCAGCAACCATCTTTGATTTGATGTTGTCCTGAAAATACCCATACCGGACATCTTCAGCCCCCAGCCGGATAAAGACCAGCTCCAGCAGAAGGGAAACGATTTCCTTTCCGTATCCCTTTCCCTGGAACGCCGTCCCGATACAGATGCCGGATTCCTCATAGTGTCCCGGCGTGTTTTCCCTGATGGCGCACAGGCCGATGGCTTCATCCGTATCCTTTAATGCAACAAACCATGCCAGATGGTCTTTCTGAAACTGGATACTTCTTCTGCACCTTTCCTCCGCGTCCGGTTCCGTCAGTGTGGGCTGATAAAGCATCCACCGATATACTTCTTCATCTCCCCAGACATGCTTCAGCATGGAAAGGGCGTCTTTTTCTTTTGCTTTCCGCAGAACAATATGTTCTCCAACCAATGTTTCATACATATAAAACCACTTCTTCCATATCAGGGTTTTGCAAAACGGGGTGGCCTTTCCCCAACGACCTGTCCGGTCATTCAAGCCAGCAGGTTATATAATCTTCCAATCTGTTAGTTTTTTCAACCATGCGAGGGCAGAACATGATCGCTTCTGGTATGCGAACTGCGATGATTCCTGCGGAAGAAAAGCAGCTCAATCAGGCTCTTTTCATAGGGGATAAACTGTCCGTCATCGATCATCTTCAGAATCTCTTCCAGGGTGGCCCATCGTACTGCCTGCACTTCTTCATATTGCAGATGCAATGAGTCCAGATCCACCTCCTGCGTCAGGATATAATAATCGTCAAAGCCGTGCTCCCAGTAAATCGTTATCGTCGGGCGGACGTCAGTCAGGTGAATGGAAAGTCCCAGCTCTTCGAGCGTTTCCCGTTCCGCTGCCGAACGACTGCTGTCTCCGGATATGGCGCTGCCGCCAACAGTGATATCCCACAGATTTGACCAGCCTTGCTTAAAAGGCTGACGCTGTTGGATCAGCATCTGTCCTTCGGGATTGAAGATACAGACGTGAACAACCAGGCGATAATATCCTTCCGGCGTCGGTTCGCCTCGGACCATTGTTCGGCCCGTCTTTACCCGATCGGCGGTGTAAAGATCAAACAGTTCCACAACAGATCAACCTCCTGTCCTGAGTGAAATCCCGAATCCAATAATATCATACAAGAGAAGCTTCGGTCAAAGGAGAACAAACGCTTGCAGCGTTTCTCCGCCCATGATATGATATCCTTGACAAGGTAGGAAAAGTGCTATTTGTCGTTTGCGCATTCAGAAAAGAGAATGTGATTAGAATGAGTTCAACAGGGATTACTACACCAAGGGAGAAAGAGCGCTACGGAGACACTGAAGCATACTGACTACAAGAGTGTCAGTGAAGTACAATAACGGCTGAGCCTGAAAAAGCATAGTTGGGAGTGGGAAGATGGCAGAACAGTTTTTGACGCTGATGGCAGACTTGGATGAAAATACTCAAAACACC
>CADBLV010000153.1 GCA_902795555.1 uncultured Eubacteriales bacterium
ATGAGCAGTGGTGGTTCTGGGCCATCATCCTGACGCTGGCCGGCGCGCTGTTATTCCTGATCTCGTTCCTGATCCTTCACTATAAAATGGAACAGGCCAGGAAGCGTCAGCAGGAATATAAGAACATCACCGTGGAATCGATCCAGGCCATCGCCCGGACCATCGACGCCAAGGACGAATACACCAACGGCCACTCCATCCGCGTCGGATACTATTCCAAACAGATTGCCGAATGCATGGGCATGGAGAAGGACGAGCTTGACAATCTTTACTACATCGCCCTGCTTCATGACATCGGCAAAATCGCCATTCCCGACAGCATTCTGAACAAGCCGGGCAGGCTCACCGATGAAGAGTTCGCCGTAATGAAGAGCCATACGACCCGCGGGGCCGCGATCCTGAAAGGCATCTCCACCATCCCGCAGATCGTGGAAGGCGCCAAATCCCATCACGAACGCTATGACGGACGCGGCTATCCCGAAGGGCTCAGCGGCGAGAACATCCCCCTGGTGGCCAGAATTATCTGCTGTGCCGACTGCTTTGACGCCATGGCCTCCAAGCGGGTCTACAAGGAACCGTTCTCGCTGGATGTGATTATCGGAGAATTCAAGCGCTGTTCCGGCTCTCAGTTCGACCCGGAGATTGCCGCGATTGTCGTTGATATGATCTCCTCCGGCGTTCTGAAACCCTATTCCGCCGAGAATACCTATCTCGGAAGCGACGGCAAGACGCACAGGATCAGAAAGGGCGAGGATCACCCGTAAGGGCGCCGTACCCCGAACGGAAAAGGAGGCTTCTCCCGCATGTATCTGAGCGACCTGAAACCGGGTCAGTCCGCGAAAATCGACCTGGTGGGCGGCGACGGCGCTCTCCGCCAGCATTTTCTGGACATGGGCGTGATTCCCGGGGTGGAAATGACGCTGGTGAAACTGGCTCCTCTGGGAGATCCGATGGAGTTTCGGCTCCATGGGTATGAGCTGACGCTGCGGGTTGCGGATGCCCGGAAAATCGCCGTGACGCCCGTTGAAGCATCCCGGTCCGACGATCAGGAGCCCATCCGCCGGAAGCCTTCCGAGCATCCCGGTCTGGGCGAGGAAGGGAAATTTCATCCCAAGGGCACCGGCGATCCGCTGCCGGAGGGAACAAAGCTGACTTTTGCCCTCGTCGGAAATCAGAACTGCGGCAAGACCACGCTTTTCAATCAGCTGACCGGCTCCAATCAGCATGTGGGCAATTTCCCCGGCGTCACCGTGGACCGGAAGGACGGCGTCATCCGGGGGCACGCCGACACGCTGATCACCGATCTGCCCGGCATCTATTCCATGTCTCCCTATTCCAGCGAAGAGCTGGTCTCCCGGGATTTCGTGCTTCGGGAAAAGCCCCGGGCGGTCATCAACATCGTGGACGCCACCAACATGGAGCGCAATCTGTATCTGACGATGCAGCTGCTGGAAATGGATGTCCCGATGGTGGTAGCCCTGAACATGATGGACGAACTGCGCGGAAACGGCGGCACCGTGGACATCAACACCATGGAAGCCATGCTGGGGGTTCCGGTGGTTCCGATTTCCGCCTCCAAAGGCGAAGGCGTCGACGAGCTGGTGCGTCATGCCATTCATATCGCGAAATATCAGGAAAAGCCCCTGGAGCAGGATCTGTGCAGCGCGGAGGATCACGGCGGCGCTGTGCACAGAGCCCTCCATGCCGTCGCCCATCTGATTGAGGATCACGCCTCGCGGATGAATCTGCCGCTGCGCTTTGCCGCCAGCAAGGTGATCGAAGGGGACGAACGGATTCTCGCACAGCTGGATCTGGATCAGAATGAAAAGGAAATGCTGGATCATATCATCCTGCAGATGGAAAAGGAGCGCGGGCTGGATCGCAGCGCTTCCATCGCCGATATGCGGTTTGAATACATCCGGAAAGTGGCGGACACCTGTCTGATCCGCCCCCGGGAAAGCAGGGAACATATCCGCAGCGTAAAAATCGACCGGATCCTGACCGGAAAATACACCGCGATTCCCATGTTTTTCCTGATTATGTGGTTCACCTTTTTCCTGACCTTTTTCCTGGTCGGCCCGTTCTTCCAGGATCTGATGGCCCGCGGCATCGACCTCCTGGCCGGATGGACGGAGGCGGCGATGATCCGCGGAAATGTCAATCAGACCATTCAGAATCTGGTCATGCAGGGCATCTTTGAAGGTGTCGGCAGCGTGCTCAGCTTTCTCCCGCTCATTGTGACGCTATTCTTTTTCCTTTCCATCCTGGAAGACAGCGGATATATCGCCCGGGTTGCCTTTTTCATGGATAAGATCCTGCGACGGATCGGCCTCTCCGGCCGCAGCATCGTCCCGATGCTGATCGGTTTCGGCTGTACGGTGCCCGCGGTCATGTCCACCCGCCACCTCCCCAGCGACAGAGACCGGCGCATGACGATTCTGCTGACGCCGTTCATGTCCTGCACGGCGAAACTGCCCATCTACAGTTTCTTCGTCAGCGCCTTCTTTCCCGGGATTTCCTGGCTGATGATCATCGGGCTGTATCTGGTGGGCATCTTCACCGGCGTGCTGGTGGCCCATATTTACCGGAAAACGCTCTTCCGGGGCGAGCCCGTTCCCTTCGTGATGGAATTGCCCAACTACCGCCTGCCCTCGCCGAAAAATGTCTGGCATCTCCTGTGGGAGAAGGCCAAGGATTTTCTCCATCGGGCTTTCTCCGTGATCCTGATCGCGACGATCATCGTCTGGTTCCTCCAGCGTTTTGACTTCCGCTTCAACTTCCTTCCGGACGCCTCTCAAAACAGCATCCTTTCCGTGACGGCCGGCTTCATTGCCCCCGTCTTCGCCCCCATCGGCCTGGGAGACTGGCGCATCGTGACCTCCCTGGTCAGCGGCTTCATGGCGAAGGAAAGCGTTGTTTCCATCATGCAGATGCTCTTTGCCGACGGCGTCGCCTCCCTGGGCGCCCTGTCCGCGCTCTCCCTGCTGATCTTCAGCCTGCTCTATACGCCCTGTGTGGCCGCCATCGCTTCCATTCGCCGGGAGATGGGGTGGAAATGGGCCTTTTACGTGGTGCTGTGGCAATGCGGCCTCGCCTGGGTCGCCGCGCTGATCGTTCGGCTCATCGGCTCGGCCTTCGGGCTCGGATAACGGTTTTGCGAATGCTCCGTCCGCGGCCTGCTGCGGAATCCGGATCGCCTGCCGAGCTGCCTGTTTTCGCTTCGCCCCTCGCGAACAGCATAAGTCTGAAGGAGGAATCTCCATGAATATCTGGGACGGCGTAATCCTGGCCGCGGTGGCGCTGCTTGTGATTTTCGCCCTGCGCCGCATCAAAAAGAAAAAGGGAACCTGCGGCTGCGGCTGCGATTCCTGTCCGCACGCCTGCCGGAATTCATCCAAACCCGACTGATCGCCGGACAGCCCTGCCGGCGCCCGCAAAGCCATATGTAACCGGCCCGGCAGACGCCTGCAAAGCCATATGTACCGGCCCGGCCGACACCCGAAAAGCCGTTCACAACCGGTCCGGCCAACGCCCGCAAAGCCATTCATAACCGG
>CADBLV010000154.1 GCA_902795555.1 uncultured Eubacteriales bacterium
ATGTCCGACTGGGGCGCCGTGAGCGACCGGGTGGCCGGCGTGGCGGCGGGGCTGGATCTGGAAATGCCTTCCTCCGGCGGGGTTAACGATCGGAAAATCGTGAAGGCCGTCCGGGAAGGCCGCCTGAGCGAAGCGGCGGTGGATCTGGCCTGCGAGCGCATTCTGACGATTGTCTATCGCTATCTCGAATCCGAGAAGCCGGAAACGCCCTGGGACATGGAAGCGCAGCACGCGCAGGCGGCGGACATCGCCGCGGACTGCATGGTGCTCCTGAAAAACGAGGATCAGATTCTTCCTTTAAAGAAGGAAGATGAAATCGCCTTCATCGGGGAATTCGCCGCCAAACCCCGTTTCCAGGGCGGCGGAAGCTCCCATATCAATTGTTTCAAAATCACCGGGGCCCTGGAGGCAGCCGCCGGCCTGAAGGTCACCTATGCCCGGGGCTACTCCGTAGCAGACGACGCGGCCACCGATGAAATGATCGCCGAGGCCGTGGAAGCCGCAAAGAAAGCAAAGGCGGCAGTGGTTTTCGCAGGCCTTCCGGACTCCTATGAATCCGAAGGATACGACCGGCAGCATATGCGCATGCCTGAATGCCAGATCCGGGTCATTGAGGCCGTTGCAGCCGCCAATCCGAACACCGTGGTCGTCCTGCATAACGGCTCCCCGGTGGAAATGCCCTGGATCGGCCGGGTGAAGGCGGTTTTGGAAGCCTATCTGGGCGGGCAGGCCGTAGGCGAGGCCGCGGTGCGCGTGCTGTTTGGCGATGTGAATCCCTCCGGCCATCTGCCGGAATCCTTCCCCCTGAAGCTGGAGGACAATCCCTCTTATCTGTTCTACGGCGGAGAAGGCAACGTCACGGAGTATCGGGAAGGCGTCTTCGTCGGATATCGCTATTATGACAAAAAGAAGATGGACGTGCTGTTCCCCTTCGGCTTCGGACTCAGCTACACCACCTTCGATTTCAGCGATCTGCGCCTGAGCGCGGGAGAAATCGGGGATGAGGACACGCTGGAAGCGACCGTCCGCGTCACGAACACCGGCGACAGGCCCGGCAAGGCGGTTGTTCAGCTTTATGTGGGCAGCCCGTCCGAAGAGGTCATTCGCCCCGTCCGGGAGCTGAAAGGGTTCAGCAAAGTCTTCCTGAATCCCGGAGAAAGCAAAGAAGTGGCCTTCACGCTGGACAAGCGAAGCTTCGCCTATTGGAATCAGTCCCTGCATGACTGGCATGTGCCAAACGGCACCTACACGATTGAGATCGGTGATTCCTCCCGGAATCTGCCGCTCTGCGCCCCGGTGGAAATCCGCTCCTCCGCCGTCATCCCGCGGCATTATGACATGAACAGCATCTTTTTGGATATTGTCGCGGATCCCAAGGCCGCGCCGATCATCCGGGCCTTCATGGCGGAGTGGATGCCGAAGCCTGTCGAAGAAGGGAAATCGGAAGCAGCCGCGGAAGCCATCAACGAAGAAATGGGCATGGCCATGCTCAATTACATGCCCCTCCGGGCGTTGCCCGGCCTGGGAGGACATCCGGAAGCCGAGGGCGAAGTGGAAGCCCTGATCCGCCGGCTGAACGGTGAAGAATAAGCATCGTTGACTGTTGACAACGAAGTAGACAAGCGAGATGCTCAGGTTATCAGGTAACAAATCCTGAGATAGTAAAGGGAGGGCGACAGCCCTCCCTTCTTCCGTTGTGCCGTAAGTTCTGTCTATTTGTGCAGAGGCGGCAGCTCGTGGATATCATACGTGTCATAATAGATCTTAAAAGCGGTTTCCACATCTCCGGATAGTTCAATCAGCGCCCCCGCCTGAAACATGGCGGACAGCGTTCCGCTCGGCGCGTGCCACGAAGCGTTGCTGACCACTTTCGTCTCGCTGTCCCGTAAAATCGCTTCCGCGCCGAACAGCAGGGTTCCCGTGGCGATATGATAATCGCTGGAGATAATCGCGATCTGTTTCACCTGCGGATAACGTTCTGCAAGGATATCGAACGTATAAATCGCGTTCTGGGCCGTCGTCAGGGAATGATCCTCGACAATCAGCCTGGAAGGATCCACCCCCTGTGCTTCCAGCCACTCAGCCATCCGGCCCGCTTCCGTCGCCGTCGGATCGTCGGCGGCCGTTCCGCCGCCCGTGCAGACGATCAGAGCCTTCGGATATTTTTCCGCTGCCGCCAGCATCACTTTCAGCCGCTCAATCAGTTCGTCCCGCATGGTGCCGTCCGGATTCAGCTGAAACCCAAGTCCGACCAGACACAGGGAATCGTCCTTCGGCAGGCCGTCCGGAAGTTCCGCGTTGACCTCCACCGGCGCTCCCCACAGATCCATAATCTGCGCCCATTTTTCCCCAAGAGACGGATCGAGTCCCGCCAGCGCAGCCAGCGCCTCCTCGTCTCTGGTTCCGTTCGCGGCATATGAAACCACAATTCGCTCAATCTGATCCTGCGCCGCCTTCGGCGACGTTCCTTCTCCCATCGCGGGAACCATCGTCATCACCACCATGCCCAGTGTGAGAATAAACACGATCAATCCGGTTTTCATTTTCTGACCTCTTCCTTTCTACTCCCAACACAGAAAACGATGTAATCTGAACAGATTTTACATCAACCGCGCAGGGCCGGTCAAGATGACCGCCCGATTTCCGGCAGCACATAGGTGCTTTTCCCCACCGTCCGGGTCATCATCTTCCCCGGCACATTTTGCGGAACAAAGGGACGGCCCTTCCCGTTCCGATCAGGAACTGAAGGACTGTCCCTGCCGTTCCGCACCCTCTCGCCTCTCTGTAACCGATTTCTGCTTGAGGGCAAAAAACGAGGGCAAAAATCGGAGCGCCCGAAACGTGCCGGACGCCCCTTAACCTGTTGATTTACCTTAAGTTCCAACGAGGGCAAAAAAAACGAGGGCAAAAAATGTTCATGAATTTTACCGGCGATCAGCTGCACCTGGGCCGCATGATCTTCACCCTATCGTCTAGTCCCTGTCATCTACAAAAAGTCAGCAAAACCCGTTCCTCTGTCAGATCGTGATACAGCATGCAGTCCCGATCGCTCACATCCACCAGCCGAACCACATCCTGCCATTTTTCGCCCTGCGGGATTTGGGAGATGATATTCTCCGAGGCCTGAATCATTTCCGGATGGAAATGGAGCGTCTTTTTGTCGGAAAAAACAGCTGTATAGAGAATCTGCGCCTCCACAAGGTCCTGAAAAATGTGGCTGCCGTAGGAAAGCTCCGGGTTATAGCCTGCCCGGATTTCCGCGATCTCGCAGACGGCCTCGAAACTGCTGATGTCGGAGAACGAGGTCGGAACACCCAGCTCAGGAGAGGAAGTGCCGATCCGCCCGGGAGCCATCAGCATCATATGCTTTCCCTGATCCCTGAATTTCCAGTTGATCCGGCCGATCAGCGCGGCAATCTCGGGCTTCTCGGCATAAGGCAGATGGTAATATCGAATCGGGTCAACATACACGATCAGATCCAGTCTGGTTTTCCTGGAAAGCCCCATGGAAGCGCCGCGGGTCTCCAGCAGAATTCGGTCCTCCGGAACATTCTCCGGCAGGGTAACCCCGCCCGCGTCCTGAAAAACCTGCAGCGGCCTGCACTGCAGCAGGTTGATCATGTATTCCCGATTCTCCGAAACATTAATGGTAAATTCAATGTCCACAGGCAGTCCGTATTCATCCTGAATCAGGTGCATCATCCGCTGCATCTGCTGCATCATTTCCCTGTTCCGAACCAGTCCGAGGCAGGAAATGAAACAGACGGACCGATAGATTCCCTGCTCCCGGAGCGAAGCTTCCGCGTCCACGTCATGCTCCAGCACCTGATTTTTGACGAAAGCCGGCAGCACCGGTTCCAGTTCCTCCAGCGGAACGCGGTTCAGGCTCCTGGCTTTCAGATCAACCGCCTCTGCCTTTCGCTGGGAAAACTGGTGTTTTTCCGCAATGGTGGTGAAATTCATAGCTTCCGGCTTGTCCAGGCTGACCAGCCTCGGATAGGAGCCTTCCGTCCGGTCCACGGCGGAAGTGCCCAGCCCCATCACAAGGC
>CADBLV010000155.1 GCA_902795555.1 uncultured Eubacteriales bacterium
CGGTATCGCCTGAACATCCTGGCTGTTCGCCGAAACGGAGAAGTGGATCCCATGCCGAGTCCTTCCTGTCAGTTCAGAGCCAATGATCATGTTGTCCTGCTGGGCAGTGATAAGGATGTGCAAAAGTTTTTGCGGTTCTGAGATCTGGTGTTTTCCAAACCGGTTTTCATTTCTCCCATTGACAGATGGACCCATCGATTTTTATAATTTTGTCTGGAAAGCGGCCAGTTTCACAGCGCGACCCATAATCTCCAGCAGATCGCGGAAACTGTGCCGGTGGATTCGGTGAATGTTGTAATCGAGACCGGGGGATCCAGCCGGTGTGTATCAGAAATACGGCGACCGGGTGGCCTTTATCGCTCTGAGTACTTACACCGGGGATGATTTGGAATCCATCGCGGAATACCGCAATGAGCATGGAATCTCTTTCCCCATGGGGCGCGATGAGGACAATGAACTTTGGGAGTTTTACACAGACGGCACGCCCGTCACCGTGATTGTGGACCGATTCAGAAATGTTGTTTTCATTCAGGACGGCGCTTTCAGAAGTGATGAGGATGTGGAACGCCTGATTGAAAAGTTCCTGGGCGACGGCTATACCCATACAACGGTTCTGGAAAGCATTCCCAGGGAGGATTCCACCAGAGCCTTCCCCGTGTCCGCGGCGCGGGCGCTTTATCCGGAAAGAGGGGACTATCAGAAAGTCTATGTCTATGCGGAAAACCGGAATCAGCCTTTCCTCTGCTGGATCGTTCCGGATGATTCTGTCGTCCTGCGGCTCGAGGTGGCCGCGGATGACGATGTTCCCGTAATGATGTACGGGGAAACGTTAACAGGAGCCACCGTTTACGTGACAGAGCTGCTGGATCCGAAAACCGGTATCTATTCCTATCAACAGGTCATGCCTACGGACGAAGATCAAAAACCGGTTTTCCAGATCGGACTGTATAATGCTGATGAAACTGAAATTAACGAAAAAGATGTCCTCTGCTACCTGATGCGTGAGGAAGAGGACCTCGAAATCCTGGCGGATCTACTGGACGGCGAAGGATACGAGGGGATCACCTGGGAATACGCGGAAGCGGACATCGCGGCGGAGAACGCCCTGAACGCCTATATCATTCATGTGGTGGACCAGGACGGCACCCCTGTGGAGGAAGTCACGGTGAATCTCTGCACGGATCTGGCCTGCCTTCCCCGGGAGTCCGACGAAACCGGAACGATCACCTTCACCGGCCCGAAAGACGTCTATCACGTACAGATTGTAGACGCGCCGGACGGATACAGCTGGGATGAGAGCTATGAGATGTATACTACCGAAGCGTACGGCGAGTGGGTCCTGCAGGTCCGGAAGGACTGAAGATCGAAAGATGGAAAAGGGTCATCCCTCTTTTCCACCTCTGTTCCATACTTGACAGGGAAAAGATTCGTCATATAATGTTAACAACTCATATTACTGCATGTACAAGGAGGTAACTTCAATGAAAAAGTGGTTCAGTATGCTTCTGTCCCTCGTGATGGTGGGCATGATCGCCTGCGCCGCGCTGGCGGATGAGACTCCCCAGCCCGAAGGCGGAAAAAAGTTTGAAGGCGACTGGACGATCGCCGGAGGGATCGCGCTGATCGATTATGAGGAAGAAGGCTATAAGGTTTCGGTAGACATTCTGAACAGCCAGGATAATACCGGCTCTGTCTGGGAATACAGCTGCTATTACAAGGAGGACAGGGATTCCCTGCTTTCCGTCTCTTCTTCCCGGACGAATTATACCTATGATCTCGACACCAACGAGAAAAAATACGGGACTCCGGTGTATGAAGGCCTTGACGAAGAAAACCAGGCTACCGAATTCACGATCGACCAGGACGGCCTGCTGATCTGGAAAGACGGCCATGATGATGCCGGCGCAGGCCTGAAGTTCGCGAACAACGGCGCGTTTGAGGGCGTGTGGAAAAATGAAGCGGACGCGATTCGGGCTGAAATCCGGTGGAACGGCGCGACGGAAGATGAAATGTTCTACACCCTGTTTATCACCGTCGGGAAGACTGACGGCGACCGCTATGTGGACTACATCATGAACGGGTTCTATGATGCCAAAACCGGAAAGCTCAACGCCATGGGCACCCGGACCGTGTTCACGAAGAACGAGAAGGGCGAATATGACTCGGACGACGACAGCAACAATTATAACACGGTTCTCTCCAAAACAGAGGACGGCAAAGTCGTGCTCGAAGCGGAGTACAACGCCATTCTGGAATACAGCGATAACTGGGTAGACTGAAAGTTAGGGCAGACACAGACACAGCCCATACTGACAGATTGCTTTGAAATATGATATCCTTCGGCCATCCCGCGATGTGGGAAATCAGGCCGAAGGATATTTTCATTTTCCCATGAATGGCAGGCGTGAACCTGCCTTTCACAGAGGGATCATGACGAAAGCAGCAGGAGGTTAAATGATGTTCAGGCGAATCTTTGCAATCCTGTCGGCGATTGTACTGCTGTCCGTTTCCCTTTCGGCGGCGGCAGAAGAAAGGGAGATTACAGGGCCGGTGGCCAAAACCGTGGAGGAGATGAACGCGATGCTGGAAAGCTCCGAATCGGTGACCACGATGATTGACGAGCCGTTTTATGAGAATGTGAAAGACGAAGAGAGCGTCCTGGCGGCCATGGGCAGCGTGATGGATCGGCTGGGCTGCGATGACACCTCGAGGCTGGTCCTGGACTCGGTTCGCTCTACAGAGGACGGCCTGACCGTTTACACCTTCCGGCAGCAGGCGGGAGATCTGGCTGTGGACGGCGGCATCGCGAAACTGCTCGTGGACAGGAACGGGACGGCGGTCGCCGCGATTGCCACGATCTATCCGAACATGCCGAACGCGGAAGACGCCGTGTGGGAGATCACGGCTGAAGAAGCGGAAGAGATCATCCGACAGCAGATGGCGGAGGACGGGGCCAGGGTGCTGGCCGGCCGGACCCATCAGACCCTGCTGCCGATTACCGGACGCGAGGAGACCTACTACGCCTGGGTTGTATATACCGACAACCCCTGGCAGTGGACAGACGCGGCTTATGTCGCCCATTATCTGAATGCAAACGGCGAATGCATGGATATTCTGGGGCATGAATTCACGCACTGCGTGAGTGACAGCCTTGGTGACGGACTTGCCTTATCGCAATGACATCAGCGCCATCAATGAAGGGCTCAGCGATATCATGGAAAACCTGATCGAGGCCTATGTCTCCGAAAATGAGGATCCGGAGTGGCTGTTTGGGGAAGGTGCCGGGGATCCGAAGCTGATCGTGCGCTGCATGAGCGATCCGCACAGATTCAAACAGTCTGAATATGTGTGGGATCTGTATTATCTGCCCAATGTACAGATCCCTGAGAAAGAAAATGATTCCGGCGGCGTGCACATCAATTCCTCCCTGCTGAACCTGATCGGCTGGCGCCTTCATGAGAAAGGGATGCCGGTGGATAAGGAATTCTATTACTGGATGAATGTGATCATGGCAATCGTTCCCGGGATGGATTATCCGATGCTGGCCAGGCTGCTTCCCTGGTCCATGAAGCAGCTGGGTTACGACGAGTGGCTTCCGGTGCTGGAAGCGGCGATCGCGGAGACCAGGATTGCCGAAACAGAACCGGACAGCGTTCCGGAGGGCTGTTCCATGCTCTTCTGCGAGATTCCGGAAAGCATGTGGAACAGTTCCCCAATATACTGGCTTCCCTCTGGTGGGCGATGTGTACATTGACGACAGTTGGCTATGGAGATGTTTATCCTGTTACCAGTATCGGCCGGTTTTTCGCTTCCGTGATCAGCCTGGTCGGAATCGGTATTATCGCAATTCCCACCGGTATTATTGCGGCGGGATTCACCCAGGCAATCGAAAAGAATGAAAAAGAAGAACCTGACAATATGTCTGAGGAACAATTATTGATTCAACAGGCAAAAATCAACAAAAAGCTCATGGAACTCGGTTATATCGGAATCATCAGCGAAAAGCAAACCGACACTGCAAGCCCCTCCGTCCCCTCTCCTGACAGTTCTTCCGCCGGTCAGAATAAGGCGGCTGAATCAGATTTTTAGCTGTTAACCGCATCATCTGACCCGCACGCTGTCCAGGATCCGCACAAAGTTATACAGTCCCAGATTCCAGATGTTGAAGTCGTGTCCGCCCTTCCGCTCCTGCCAGCAGAAATTGTCCCCGTTCAGCC
>CADBLV010000156.1 GCA_902795555.1 uncultured Eubacteriales bacterium
GGCCCCCGGTTCGCGCTCGCGACCTTCTTTCCTTCTAATTGCGCGTTTGTCTTCTCTGTATCGTTTTCAAGGTTCGTTCGCCCGTTTCCCCGCTGTCCGTCTTCCCTTCCGGGCTTCCGTCCCGCGAGCGAGCTTGCATAGAATACCAGAGGGAAAAGGGTTTGTCAACCCCTTTTTGGAAGAAATTTTGAAAAAAAGTGAGGAAAATCAACGCTTCCGGACATTGCCTTCCTCACTGCAAAAAACGTTCGTCTTTTTTTCCAATCCTTGGGGGTATCAGGCGAATCATCCACAATTTTGTTCGCCAGCGTCTGACACGTCCGTGACGATGCCCCCGCCGAGACAGACATCCCCCTGATAGAGAACCAGGCTCTGGCCCGGGGTCACCGCCCGCTGGGGAATCACGGATTCCGCTGCCAGCTTCCCGTCCGTCAGCGTCACCCGCACTTCCTGATCAGGCTGGCGATAACGATATTTTGCCGTGCAGCGCAAGGTTTCCCCTTCCCGCAACGGCGCCTCCCCTATCCAGGTCACCTCATCGGCGATACATCGGCTGCTGTAGAGCATCGGGTGATCCTCCCCCTGGGCCACCAGCAGCCGATTATGCTCCAGATCCTTTCCGATCACAAACCAGCTCCGGCCGTCCCCGCGTCCGCCGATACCCAGGCCCCGCCGCTGTCCCAGCGTGTAATACATCAGTCCGTCGTGCCTTCCCACGATGCTGCCGTCCGGGGAAACCATGTCTCCCGGCTGGGCCGGCAGATATTCCGACAGGAACTTCTTGAAGTTCCGCTCTCCGATAAAGCATACACCGGTGGAGTCCTTCTTCCGGCTCACGGGAAGGCCTTTCGCTTCCGCGATCGCCCGAACCTCCCGCTTCGTCATCCCGCCCACCGGAAACACGGATTTCAGCAGCTGGGCCCGGTGCACCATATAGAGGAAATAACTCTGATCCTTTCCCGGATCGACTCCCCGCAGCAGCCGGCCTTCCCTGTCCGTGCGCACAAAATGCCCCGTCGCCATCTTCTCCGCTCCTAGGCTCATGGCGAAATCCAGGAAAGCCCGGAATTTAATCTCCCGATTGCACAGCACGTCCGGATTCGGTGTCCGTCCGGCCCGGTATTCTTTCAGAAAATAGGAAAAAACCCGGTCCCAATACTCCCGGGCAAAGTTCACGCTGTAATAGGGAATGTCGATCAGATCGCAAACCGCCTGCACATCGCGCCAGTCGCTCTCCGCCGTACACACCCCGTTTTCGTCCTTTTCCTCCCAGTTTTTCATGAAAACGCCGACTACATCATAGCCCTGCTCCTTCAAAAGCAGGGCCGCCACGGAGGAATCCACGCCTCCGCTCATGCCGACGACAATCCGTTCCTTCACCCTTCCGCCTCCGCTAAGCGTGCCAGCACCCCGGCGGTGATTTCCTTGGTCACCTTTTCCCGGTCCTGATCCGCGTTCACCGTCAGAAACCGCTCCGGCTCCCGGGCCGCCAGTTCCCGATAAGCCCGTTCCGTCCGCGTATGAAATCCGTCATCCGCCATCTCCATCCGGTCCGGCACGCTCACGGCGCATCGGCGCTCCAGGGCCCGGCGGTGATCGATATCCAGCCACACCGTGCAGTCCGGCATCGTTCCGTCCACAGCCGGGGCGTTGATCCGCTGAACCAGGTCTGTGCCCAGGTTTCGCCCGCCCCCCTGATAGGCCACGGAGGAATCCACAAATCGGTCGCACAGAATCACATATCCCGCCGCCACAGACGGCCGGATCACCTCGCGAACCAGCTGCGCCCGGGAAGCCGCGTAAAGCAGGGCTTCCGTTTCATCCTGCATGGCCGTGTTCTCCCGGTCCAGCAGGATATCCCGGATTTTTTCGCCGATCCCGGTCCCTCCGGGTTCCCGGCACAGGATCACCTCGTATCCGAACCGCTCCAGCGTATCCTTCAATGCGGCAATCTGCGTCCCCTTCCCGCTGCCGTCCATGCCCTCCATGGACAGGAAAGCCCCGCGCTCCCAGGGTGTGTCCGGGCAGAGGATCTCCGCGATTTCCCGGGGAGATCCGGCCAGTTTCTCCGCGCCGGCGGTCAGCAGCTCCGTTTCGCTGCCGTATCCGTAGGTCACGCCCAGGCCGTGAACCCCGGCCCGCACGGCGCCTTCCATGTCAAATTTCCGATCCCCGACCATCCAGACCTCGCCGGCATCCGCCGGCAGAGCCTGGCGGATCAGATACTCCTTCTCCGCCCGGTTGTCCGTCGCGGAAACCACGGTCTCCATCCATCGGCTCAGCCCGAAGAAATCCAGAATAGCCCGGGTGGGCAGGATCGGTTTCCCCGTCACAACGCCCAGATGAAATCCGGCCTTCCGCATCCGTCGCAGCGCCGCCCGGATCCCGGGATACACACGGTTTTCCAGATAGCCGATCGTGTTATAGCGCTCCCGGTATACCGCCACGGCATGCTCCGCCTCCGGAGCGGTCATGCCCATAAAAGTCTGGAAGGACCAGGTCAGC
This sequence comes from uncultured Eubacteriales bacterium, assembly GCA_902795555.1. The sequence continues at coordinate 2,506 of CADBLV010000156.1, forward strand.
GGCGGCCCGATAAACCGGCGCAGCGTCTCCGCGTCCGGCGTGGGCAGGCCCAGCTTCTCCGCCGTATATCGAACGCTGTTCCAGATGCCCTCTTCCGACTGGGTCAGCGTCCCGTCCAGATCAAACAGGATCCATCGGCTGTTCATCTTATCCTTCCACCCGAATCACATTTTCAACCTGGCAGATATTCGCGTCCATCGCCTCAACCGCGCGGCGAACCGCCTTTTCGGACGCGATATGGGTGATGAAAATCAGCGTGGCCTTGCCGCCGGGTTCCGCGCCCTTCTGCATCATGGAAGAAACGGAGATCCCCTCCCGCGCCAGCAGTCCGCTCACCTCTGCCAGCACGCCGGGGGCGTCCTTGGCCTTCATGCGGATGAAATACTTGCTCTGCCAGTCGTCCGCCACAGGCAGCGGATCCTTCCGCAGATAGGACATGGGATGCACGGCGTTTGTCGCGGCCTGCACAATGTCGCCCACAATCGCGCTGGCTGTCGGCGCGTCGCCCGCCCCGCGGCCCTCCAGCATCATATCCTTGAAGGCATGTCCGTAAAGATACACGGCGTTCAGCGATCCGTCCACCCGCGCCAGGGGATGATCCGCCGGCAGAAACACCGGATGCACCCGGGCTTCAATGGCATCGCCCTTGTCCTTGCCGATGGCCAGCAGCTTCAGCACATACCCCATCTCCCGGCCGAAGCGGATATCCTCGGAGTTCACCTTTGTGATGCCTTCACGATAGACATCCTCCACGCGAATCCGGCTGGTAAACGCCATCGATCCCATGATGCTCAGCTTGTAGGCCGCGTCCATGCCCTCCACGTCCGCCGCGGGGTTCGGCTCCGCCAGCCCCAGCCGCTGGGCGTCCTTCAGAATCGTCTCATATTCCGCGCCTTCTGCGGCCATCCGGGTCAGAATATAGTTGGTCGTCCCGTTCACGATGCCCATCACCTGTTCGATGTGATTGGCGATCAGCGGATGCTGCAACGCGTTGATAATCGGAATCGCGCCGCCCACGCTGGCTTCATAATACAGGCCCACGCCCTTCTTCCCGGCCATCTCCCGCAGCTCGTCAAAATGCAGGGAAAGAGCCATCTTGTTCGCTGTCACAACGGATTTCCCGTTCTCCAGGGCCCGCAGCATCATGGAAGCCGCCGGCTGCTCGCCCCCCAGGAATTCGCACACGATCTGGATTTCCGGATCTTCCAGAATATCGTTCCGGTCTGTGGTCAGCACTTCCTCCGGCACCTCATGGCCGCCGTGGATCTTTTTGTCCAGCACCAGCGCCTTCTTCACCCGAAGCCGAAGCCCTGTCCGGGTTTCCACCTCGTCTCCGAAGGTACGGATCAGATCCCATACGCCTCCGCCGATATTGCCCAGTCCCAGCAGTCCCAGTACAACCTCTTTCATTGTCCCCTGTCTCCTTCCGTCCGATTTCGTTCATAGATCAGGCGCAGCCCTTTCAGGGTCAGCAGTCCGTCCAGTTTGTCGATGGCCTTGCTCTCCTCGGCGATCATCACAGCCATCCCGCCGGTGGCCACAACCAGGGCCTCCCGGCCCAGTTCCTGCTTAATCTTCCGCACGATGTTCCGCACAAGCCCCACATATCCGTAATACATCCCGCTCTGCAGATTGCTCAGCGTCGTCCGGCCGATCACGCTTTCCGGCTTGGCCAGCTCAAACCGGGGCAGCTTCGCCGTTCCGGTCACCAGCGCCTCGCTGCTCAGCTTGATGCCCGGGCAGATGCAGCCGCCCAGAAAAGCCCCTTCCCTGTCCAGCACGCCGAA
>CADBLV010000157.1 GCA_902795555.1 uncultured Eubacteriales bacterium
AAAAGAAGGACCTGAATGATCCGGAAAACCTGGCCTGGGTTGAGGAGCGGCTGGATATCGACAGCCTGTTTACCCATGCTGCCTTCGAGATCATTCTGGGGAATGTGGACTTTACCAACGTTCGGATTTACCGGGTGCCCGGCGGGAAATGGAAGTATCTGCTGTTTGACGTGGAGGCCTGCTGGCGGGGACTGGATAAGACGCCGATTGAATACTATATCAAGCCCGTCAGCGCGAAGATTCAGGGATTCCGCCATGAACCGCTGAACGCCCTGCTGGCCGTGCCAGAGATGAAGGCCAGGTTTCTGACGCGGGTGAGCGAGCTGCTGGCCAACGTGTTCCGATGGGACCGGGTGGAGGCCGCTTTTGACAGGGTGATCAGCCAACTGGAACCGATCCTGCCACGGCATATCAAGAGATGGCAGAACATGAAACTTTCCAACTGGAAGAAGAATATCAAGGCGACGAAATACTATGCAAGGGTGCGGCCGAAGAAGATTCCCTCCCTGCTGAAGACCGCGATGAAGCTGACGAAGGCAGAAGTCGAAACCTATTTCGGGGAGACGCTGGCCCTGCTGGAGGAGACCAATAAAGCTCCTTAAACGGGATAAAAGGTATATCAGACGTAAACCCGCCCTATCCGGAGGAGGTCTGTTTTGTCCTCGATCCGCGAAGCGGGAGTGAGCAGCGTTGAGAATGATTCATATTCCACGGCAGACTGTGAAGTGATCCGATCTGCGAATGATCCGCATTCCACGGCAGTCTGCAGACGGATCATTAACAGAACAGCCAGAACCGTATGACAAATGTGGCACCGACCTATACAGAGGAGAAAGCATGAACGACCAGAAGAAGCTTAAGTATCCCTGCCTGATCCTGGATCACGACGATACCACGGTGAATTCCACCGCCACAGTGCACTATCCCTGCTTTGTGGAATACATGACGGAGCATTTTCCGAAGGTTCATCTGACCCTGGAGGATTATTTCAGGGGGAATTTTGATCCGGGGGTCGTGAAGCTGTTTACGGAAATCTGCGGGATGACGGAAGCGGAGATGCTGGACGAGGAAGCCTACTGGAAGGAATGCACCCGAACGCATTCGGCGCAGGCCTATGATGGAATCCGGGAGATTCTGGAGGAACAGAAAAGGCGGGGCGGACGAATCTGCGTGATCAGCCACAGCTTTACGGAGAACATTCTGCGGGATTACCGGGTGAACGGTTTGCCGGAGCCGGACGCGGTTTACGGATGGGAATATCCCCCGGAGCAACGAAAACCCAGCCCCTGGCCCCTGCGGGAGATCATGCGGAAGTTTGGATACGCGCCGGGGGAGATGCTGGTTGTGGACGATCTGAAACCCGGATTCGACATGGCGAAGGCCGTGAACGTTCCCTTCGCCGCCGCGGGCTGGGCCAACGATATTCCGGAGATCGAACAGTTTATGCGAAAGTATTGCGAGCGGTATTTTAAGACGGTTGCGGAACTGAAGTGTTTTCTGTTTGGGGAATGAATTGTTCGCGATCCGCAAAGCGGGAGCAAGCAGCGCGGCCTGTGATCCGCATTACGAAGGAGGATGCGGACGGATCATTCCCCGAAGCAGCTGGGTGAACAGAACGACAGAAGGGAACCCGCTGGTGACAGCGGAGAAGACGCGACACACGTCCGCAGGGCGAAGAATCATCGGGGGAGATCCCCTGAATATAAAGGAGGAGCAGACGATGAAAGCACTGTTTATCGGCGGAACGGGTACCATCAGCATGGGCATTATCCGGAGACTGGCTGCGGAAACGAACTGGGAGATCTGGCTTCTGAACCGAGGAACCCGGAAGACGGAGGTTCCGGAGGGAATCCGTCAGATGACCGCGGACATCAACAACGAGGACGAAGTGACCCGCATCCTGGAAGGGGAGCATTTTGACACGGTATGCGAGTTTATCGGCTTCGTGCCTGCCCAGGTGGAGCGGGACTGGCGACTGTTTAACGGGATGACGAACCAGTATATTTACATCAGCTCCGCATCCGCCTATCACAAGCCGGCCGCGGATTTCCGGATTACGGAGGGAACCACGCTGGCCAATCCTCACTGGGAATACTCACGGAACAAGATCGCCTGCGAGGAATACCTGATGAAGAAATATCGGGAAGAGGGATTCCCGGTCACCATTGTGCGGCCCAGCCACACCTATGACGAACGAAACGTCCCCCTGGGCGTCCACGGGAACAAGGGCTCCTGGCAGGTGATCCGTCGGATGATGGACGGGAAACCCGTCATTATCCACGGGGACGGATCCTCCCTGTGGCATCTGACCTGGAACGGGGATTTCGCCAGGGGATTTATCGCCCTGATGGGCAACCGGCACGCCATCGGCGAAGCTTTCCACATCACCGGGGATGAGATTCTGACCTGGGATCAGATCTATCAGACCATCGCGGACGCCCTGGGGGTGAAACTTCACGCGGTGCATGTGGCGTCGGATTTCCTGGCGGCGGCCGGCCGCAGATACGGATATGACTTTGAGGGGAGCCTGATCGGCGACAAGGCCGTGTGCGTGGCCTTTGACAACCGGAAAATCAAGCGCGTGGCTCCGGACATGCGGACGGAGGTTCCGTTCCATGTCGGCGTGCGCAAAGCGCTGGATTACATCCTGAGCCATCCGGAATGCCAGGCGGAGGATCCGGAATTCGACGCCTGGTGTGACAAGGTGATTGACGCGCTGGACAAGGCCCGGGGGGAGATCTGACCGCGAGGAGCAGAAGAACCGGCGGAACGCATTTTACCGTTCAGACACGCAAAACAACCGTTCGGACAAAAGACAGTTGTTCTGTTCATTTCGTTTATCATAAAATAAGATTGTTATAACAGGATTGTCAATCCACCGAAAAAATGAAAGAGCGTGCCAATCCGATTGTCAATCCAACGAAAAATGAAAGAGGGTTTATACGATGGATCTGAAAAAATGGACGACGGTGATTCCGATCCTTTCTGTCGCGGTTATGCTGATCTGGGGGCTGATTGCCAAGGACTGGTCCAAATGCTGGATTGCCGTGGTGGTCGGAGGCGCGATCACCGCTGTGATCAATGTCATGGCCAAAGATGACAACGGAAAAGAGAAAAAATGAGTAAACCCCTGAACATCCGCTTCGAGATCGATCCGGCCTGCGACGAACCGGAGGTGATCATCCGAAGCAGCCAGCGGACGAAACTGGTCGAGCGCATTCTGAGCGCCGTGGAAGGCTGCACGCGGGATGCGAACCCGCCGATCGCGGCCTATCGGGGGGAGACACTGGTGATGCTGAACCAGGAGGAGATTCTGCGGGTTTATACGGAAAGCAGGCGGCTGATGGTTCGAGCGGAATCCGGTGAATATGTTGTCAGGCAGCCGCTGCGGGATCTGGAATCGGCGCTGAACGGGGAGAACTTTGTCCGGATCAGCCGGTTTGAGATTATCAACCTGCAGAAGGTTTCCGGATTTGACTTCAGCACCGCGGGCACGATCCGGGTGATATTCTCAGACGGGAATGTGACCTGGGTCGCCCGCCGGTATGTTCAGTCTATTCAGCAGACGCTGAAGAGACGGAGCGCAGGAGGTGAGCCTCATGCGTAAAAGAGCCCTGAAACTGGCCCTGATCGGTTTCCTGATGGGGATGGTGATCGGCAATCTGATTTCCTTCCTGTCGGGCGGAAACTTTGTCAACACACGGCTTGCATCCCTGACCGGCAGCGAAGCGCTGTCTGTGGTGCTGAATACCCTTTTATCCGGCTTCCTCGGGGCCGCGGCCATGGGAAGCACGGTGGTTTATGAAATCGAACGCTGGCCTTTGGCGGCGGTGTCCGCTGTGCACTATCTGATTGTGGAGATTTCCTATATCTGCGTTGCGCTGCCTCTAGGCTGGGTTCACGATTTCCGCGAGCTGCTGATCATGCTCGGCATTCAGCTGGTGATCTACTTTATCATCTGGATGATCATGTATCTGCGATACAGGCGGCATGTGAAGCAATTGAACGACCTGCTTGCAAAGAGCCGGGAAACGAAACCGTCCGAACCAACAAAATGACCGTTCATTCCCAAATCCTGTACAGTTTCTCCTGAATCGATTATCATCACAAAAGCAGGAACTTGCACAGGTGTGAAAGCTTCGTTTCCGAAAGCACGTTCAAACCCATCCGAACAACGAAAGAGAGTTTGTCCGGATCTATTCCATCAAGGACAGGCAGAGCCGCACCGGCTGGATTGCCGGCTCTGTCAGCGGGATGCCGCAAGGCGAATAACCCGTGATGTAATGCTCAGCGGGGAAGACTGATCCGATCTCCGCCGGAAGGAGCTATTTTCAGATGATCAGCATGATTCTGCAGATGTCCGGGGCTACGGCGCTGTATATCATCCTGACAGGGGTTGTGTGGCATTTATGGCAGAAAAAAACAGACCACACCCTTTGGATGAAGCTGGCGGTGGGCCTGTTTTACGGACTGTGTTCCATCGCTTCCAACCATATCGGGATCAATTACGGCGCGATGCTGCTGAACGTGCGGGACATCGGGCCCATCGCGGCGGGGCTGTTCTTCGACCCGGTTTCCGGCATCGTCTCCGGGCTGATCGGCGGGATCGAACGATATGTGATCGGAGAATTCTTCGGGATCGGCTCCTTCACCCGGGTAGCCTGCGGGATTTCCACCTGCCTGGCAGGCGTTCTGGCCGCGGCGCTGCACAAATGGGTGTACGCAGGGCATCGGCCCTCCGTGTCCCATTCGCTGTTTCTGGGCGCCGTGATGGAAGTGTTCCATATGTACGTGGTGCTGATTACCCATCGGAATCAGATGGCCATGGCCTACGCGGTGGTTCAGACCTGCGCGCTGCCCATGATCATTTTCACGGGGCTGGGCACGGCCGGATGCTCCGCGATGATTCTGCGGCTTTCCGGGCTGAAGGGGGCCGTTCATCCCTGGACGCATCGGCGGGATACGCCCATTCATGTGCGCTTTCAGCGATGGCTGCTGGTGGTGACCGTTGGGCTGTTTGCGGTAAATTCCTTTGTGACCTTCAATCTGGAACGTCGAATGGCCTATCAGAACGCCGAGGCCAGCCTTCGATATGAAGCGGAGGATTTTCAGAAGCGATTTGAAGAAGAGGGAGATATTGAGATTTTCAGCGCCCATTCCGCCGACAGCTACATCAGCTCCCGCGGGCTGTATTACGCGGTGGACGCAGCGAAGGGACAGGCTGTCGCCGGATATGATCTGACGGAACCGGCGCAGGTTCCGCAGGAGGAAGTGAACCTCATCAAAGAAAACGCGGGAAAAGGCGCTTTTACGATGCGGATCGCCCGACTTTCTTCCCGGGAATATCTCTGCACTTCGGCGAAGCTGAACGAAACATACTATATTCTGGTGTGTACGCCGCTGAGCAGCGTGTACAACGGAAGCCAGGACCGGATCTATGAGACGCTGTTTTCGGAAATCCTCATCTTCACTGCCCTGTATCTGCTGATTGCCATGCTAGTCGACCGGATGGTGGTTCGCAATCTGGACCGGGTTAACGGAAGCCTGAACCGGATTACACAGGGAGATCTGGAAGAGACCGTGACAGTGGAAGAATCCTCTGAATTCACCAAGCTGTCCGGGGATATCAACATGACGGTGGCCTCCCTGAGGGGATATATCGACGCGGAGAAAAAACGGATGGAGGAGGAGCTGCGGCTGGCGACCACCATCCAGGAATCTGCCCTGCCGCGCATCTTCCACTTTCCGAGACAGGACTTTGAAATCTATGCCCTGATGAATCCGGCCAGACAGGTCGGCGGGGATTTTTACGATTTCTTCTTCATCGACGGGAGCCATCTGGCCCTGGTGATTGCCGACGTATCCGGAAAGAGCGTTCCCGCGGCGCTGTTCATGATGCGGGCGAAAACCGCCATCAAGAACTATGCCAGATCCGGGAATTCCGCGGCGGAGGTGCTGACGCACGCGAATCAAACCCTGTGCGAAGGCAATGACGCGGAGATGTTCGTCACCGTGTGGCTGGGGATTATCGATCTGGAAAGCGGGAAGATGCAGTGTTCCAACGCGGGGCATGAATATCCCCTGCTGATGCGGCGGGGAGAGGAATATGCCGTTTACAAAGACCGGCATACCCTGCCTCTGGCGGCCATGGAAGGCGCCCGGATGCGGGAATATGAAATCCTGCTGCAGCCGGGAGATCAGATTTTCGTTTATACGGACGGGATTCCGGAAGCGAACAACGAAAGCGGCGCATTCTACGGGGTTGAACGGCTGACCGCGAAACTGAATGAGCTGCGGGGGCAGCCCCAGAAGGATATTCTGGAAGGCGTCCTGGCGGACATTAAAGCCTTTGCCGGAAAGGCGGAACAGTTTGACGACATCACGATGGTCGGGTTCTCCTATTTCGGGCCCGACAGAGGATGATAAGAAAGGAAGTGGCTTGGTTGACTGCCTATGTGTATCAGAAGCAGGACATGAAAAAAACCATCCGGATGTTGATGATCGCGCTGACGCTTCTGACCATGCTGTCGGCTGTCATTTCCGCATTTGCGGAAGGACAGCCTTCGCTTGTGCTGGACCGGAGCGCGATGACTTTGGACAAGGGGAAAACCCTGAAGCTGAAATACACGCTGGAAAACGTGGAAAAGCCGAAAAAGGCGAAAGTGACCTGGGAAAGCTCCGACACGGCGGTCGCCACCGTGAAAGGCGGCGCCGTGAAGGCGGTGGACGCCGGGGAGGCTGTGATCACCTGCACGGCCACGCTGGAGGACGGCAACGTTCTGACTGCCACAGCGTCGGTGAAAGTGGTGATCCCTGTGAAGGGGATCATAATCCTGACCAAAGCCAATACCGCCGTTCCCAGCGGGAGGAGCTTCCCGATTGAATACGCGATTCAGCCGGAAAATGCCACCGATCAGACGGTGGCCTGGCAGAGCAGCAATGAACAGGTGATGACCATCGGGGAGGACGGCACCGCGACCGCCCTGGCGGAAGGAAAGGTTCAGATCACCGCAGAGACGGCCAACGGAAAAAAGGCGAAGCTGTCTCTGACCGTTACTCCCTATGCACCGGACTTGGAAGCGGTGATTCAGAAGGCGGCTTACAATCCCGAGGACAGAACGCTGAAAGTGACCTGGAAGAATCACGGAACCCAGACCATTACGGGCCTGGATCTTCGTATCTGTCCGCTTGACGCGGAGGGGAACATCCTTCTTTTCGGAGAAGGGGAGGAGGACGAGCTGATTCTGGAGCAGCGGGTTTTCCATCTGTTCCCTCAGGCCGCTGCCGGAGACACCGTCAACTCGGCGTTCCCGATCGGGAAGGACTATGCCGCGGCTGACAACATCTTGATCACCGTGATGCGGATCGTGCATGAAGACGGCTCCGAAATCGTGCTGCCGGATGACCGGCTGTGCTGGTATTCCCTGAAAGGGAACGCTTATGTCGGGCCGCCGGAAAACAGCGAACCTTATGCTGTGCCTTCGGAAGAAACCCTGGCCGCGGCGCAGGAAACGCGATTCGGATTCAGCGCGGCGCCGCTTTACGGAGAGACGGCGCCGGCCTACGGATATGCCCACAGCGGTTTCCTGATTCTGGAGATTGAGGCCGGCTCCCCGGCGGAGGAAATGGGCCTGGCCGTCGGGGATCTGATCTTCAGCGTGAACGATACTCCCTATTCCCGGGAACCGTATCTGATGACCCTGGCCGCGGCCGAACTGGCCCAGAACAGGCCGGTGAATATCCTGATTGAACGGGAGGACGAAATCCTGGAGCTGACCATTGAACCTGACGGGGA
>CADBLV010000158.1 GCA_902795555.1 uncultured Eubacteriales bacterium
GGTCCTGTACAGCCGCCCGGTTTCATCCGGACGGGCCAGGGGCTGGCCGTGGGCGATGGGCCAGACACAGGTGAAATGCGCCTGCTCATCGGGCGCCGTCAGAGGCGGGGAAAGCAGCACGATCAGGATGCCGGCAATGAGCGCGATCCAGAAAAAAGCTTTTGCTTCCGGACAAACTGAAGCCCATTTTCGCCTCATCCCGCCTTCCCCCTTTCCGATGCAATCAATCTATTATACCCGAAACAGTCCCGATTGACAAATGACAAATCAGGAGGATGGTTTATAACTGATTCTGATCCTCGCTGCGGGCATAGCGGCGGGCCAGAAAACGGGCGAATCCCTCCGGCCAGAAGCGCCGGAACATGGCCAGATCCTCCTGCCTCCGGCGGTGATCCGCGATCATGGCGGTGGTGGCGGAGGTGGCATGCACCCGATGCTGCATCAGCGGTTCGGGATGATAGACAAAACTCCCCTGCTTCCGGCTTTGCTTTTCCCATTGATCCCAATCCAGGGAAACCTGCATTTCCGTGCTGAAAGGCCGGCTGCCGACCTTTTCGCGCACATAGGTGACCGAGGGACAGCAGATCGGGCTTCCCAGGCTCAGAATCCGCCGCCGGATCCACCGGCTTCTTTGCAGCAAAGGCCGTTTCAGGGGACGGAGCATCAGACGCTTAATGTTCAGATTCCGGTTTTCGGTGACAACCTTCCCTTCCCGCAGCTCGGCATAATCGCAGAACCAGAGGATGGGATCCTTTGCGCTGTTCAGATCCGCCAGCATCGTTTCCGCGTATCCGGGATCATAGAGGTCGTCCTGATGGGTGATGGTGACCAGCTTTGTTTCCGCGGCTTCGAAGGCAAAATTCCAGTCGGCCCCGATGCCGGTCTCTCCCCGATTGACATACAGGGGACAGCCGAAGGTCCGGGCGGCGGCCTCGACCATCGGACCGGGCGTGGAAGTGGCAATCAGGATGCGGGTTTTTGTCCGCTGCGAGGCAAGGGATTGCAGACAGGCCTCCAGATAAGGGCTCTCCCCATAGGCACAGACGGCGAAGGTGTGATCGTTGGGCGTGAATGTCATGACTTCATTCTTCCTTCCCCGAGCACGCGCTCAATCTCCTCCCGGGTGATCTTTTTCGGTTTCTTCGGCGCCGATTCCGTTCCTACGCCAGATGTTCCCGTCTCTGTGCCTGACGATCCTGTTCTTTCGCTTTCCGTGCGCCGGTCCGTCGGTTTTATGCCCGCTGTCTCCCCGCTCATCCCGGCCTCTCCGCCGGTCTGTGCCTTCGCGGCTTTCTCCTCCAGATCCTGCAGACGCTTCTCCAGCACGGCGATTTTCTGCACCGCCCGGACGATCTCCTGCTTTTCCCGGCTCACGATGACGGTGAAGCTGATCATCAGCATCAATCCGCAGAAAAGAATGACGGCGAACAGCGCGTTGACGCTGGAATAGATTCCGATCATCCGGGCAAAGCTGTCCAGCAACCGGGGAAAAACGGCCAGGATCAGCATGATTACGCCGCTGAGCATCCACAGAAGGGTATACCGCAGGGACAGCCGGTTCTTTTTAAGCAGCCAGAACAGCAGCACAAAGAACAGGATCACCGCCGCGATGGCAAAGAACTGAAAACGTCCTGTAATCAAGAAATCATCCCTCCTTTTTTCCCTTTCGTGACCGATCCTGTTCGAGAAGCCGAGTACTTTGCACGCTGATGCCGCGCAAAGCGCGTCACAGTGTATGAAAGCAGAATCAGTCTTCGGTTCGGGTGTGGATCCGCGGTTTTTCTTTTTTTCCGAAACTGATCCTTGCCAGGATCAGGGCCAGGGAAACCTTCACCATATAATAGACGGAAGAAAGCGGCGAGATGGAGCTCTTCCCCTTCTCCCGTTCCCGCATCTTCACCGGCACTTCCACTACGGCGGCGCCGCGGAGCCCCGCGAAGAGGATGGCTTCCGGTTCCGGATAATCCTGGGGATAGTGTCCGGCATAGGCTTCGATGAAGGTTCGATTGACGGCCCGCATGCCGCTGGTGACATCCAGCACTTTCACCCCGCACAGCAGGAAGATCAGCCGGCTCAGGAAGCCGATGCCCGCCCGGCGGGCGCCGGAACTCTGAAACCCTTCTTTTTCCACAAAGCGGCTTCCGATGGCGATGTCCGCCAGGCCGCTTTCCACGGTCTGAATCAGCCTGGGTAGATAAGCGGCGTCGTGCTGACCGTCTCCGTCGAACTGTACCGCAATGTCATATCCCCGGGTCTTCGCGTACAGATATCCGGCCTGCACCGCCCCGCCGATCCCCAGGTTGGCGGCCAGATCCAGATGGGGGACGCGGTTGGCGCGCAGCCAGGCCAGGGTGTCGTCCGTGGAGCAGTCGTTGATCACCAGGGGATCCGCCCAGGGGCAGTGATCCCGCAGATCTGTCAGCGTTTTCGGGAGGTTCTCCCGTTCGTTGTAGGCAGGAATGATGACCAGAGTTTTCATGAAGGGATTCCTCCTTTCTTTCCGATCTGAATCAGCATGACGGCCGCGTCGAAAACAAACAGCGTACCCATAATGGCCCCGTAGGCCAGGGCCGCGCCGTGGATGCCCCGGTCAGCGACCAGGCCGGCGGTGAAAATCAGGTGAGTGATCAGCGCCAGGGCATATCCGATCAGGATGTAGCCCTGCTTCCGGATGACCGTGAGCAGCGTGTTCAGATAGAAGGCTGCCGCCGTTACGCCGCCGAAGATCAGCAGCAGGGCGAAGGTCTTTCGCCACGGCGCCAGATCGACCCCGTAAACGAGTTCCAGCAGGCGCCGTCCGACCAGGTCGCCGAGCAGCGTGACAGCCCCTGTGATGGCGGCGATCATAAGCAGCTGTTTCCCCGCCATCCGGCGGAATCCCCGGACATCTCCGCCGTCCCATCTGGTGCTGATGGCAACCAGCTGCGGCCGATAGAGAAAGGCGGAGAGAAGATTGATGGAAAAAACCGGCATGAACAGCACCCCGAAAACGGTCTGCGCTTTCCCGGACATCATGGCGTCAATCGTGTAGCGCGGGGCGTTGATCAGGAAGGAATACAGAAACATGCCCGCAAAAATCGGAAAACCCTGGAACAGGAGCTTTCCGACCCCGGTCAGGCGCCATCCCGGCCGGGTGTCCGGATCGTGTTTCCGGAAGGGCGGGATCAGAATCAGGAAACATCCGAGGCAGGAGAGCAGCAGCGCGCAGGAGGCTACCCGCAGGTTTCGGCTGAGCGCGTAGGCTATCACAAAGCAGCAGCTTGAAATCGCTATGCGCAGGGACATGGCCAGGCTGGCCGCGTCGAACCGCCCGGCCCGCTGGGCCGCGCCGTGGATCACGTCCTCCAGATCCTCGACAAAGCGATAACCCGTCAGGCACAGGAGCACAAAAAAACCTTCGCTGTCCAGTCCGCGGATGAGCCCGTATCCCGCCGCGCAGGCAGTCATCAGGAGACAGGTCAGCCATCGGGCAGTATAGTAAGTGCGGAACGGAAACGCTCCGCGCAGGTCCGAAACCTGATATTCCCGAAGATTCCAGGTTCCGACTGCGTTCAGGGTCTGAGCCACGGTGTAAAGGATCAGGAAGAGCCCGGCTTCCTCCGCGCCTCCGATCCGGGTGACGATGAGCAGAAAAACCGCGCTTTGCAGGCTGAACAGCAGGCTGGCAACCAGATTCCAGAAATAGGCCCGTCGGGTCGCCTTTTCTTCCCTGCCGAACAGCAGCCGATCCAGCATGATGCTCCTCCTTCCGCTCAGAGCGGTTTATTTTGCCAGAATCCCGAGGACTCCCCTGCTGATTCCCATCCGCTCCAGCAGGTTAAACCCCCAAACGCTGAGACGGATGTCCATGGGCTCGCCGGCGGGCTTTCGCAGGGAAATGAGCGGATTCCGGCGATACGCCGGCACCTGTTCCCGAATCCAGGCGATCATCCGGTCATACTGACTCTGCCACGCGGCTTTCTCTGATCCCCGAAGGGTGAAGAGCAGATACCATACGATGTACCGATACAGAAAGTATTCTTTCTCGGTTTGGGTGATTCCCCCGTCTTCCGGAAGATCCTCCCACAGGCGATTCATCAGCGGAAAGGGATCCGCGCCTTTTCCGACCTGTTTCTGTCGGCTGTTGGACAGGCTGTCGGGATTGTCCAGCCAGTGATAGCCGGTATCCGGGATCGTCTTTACCCGCGCGGCGTGAGCATAGGCCATCAGGGTGAAATAAATGTCTTCTCCCAGGCCGGTTTTCAGGAACCGAATCCGGTGATCCCGCAGAAAGCGGGTCCGGTACAGATGCGCCCAGGGAGCTGTGACGACAAATCTTGCCCAGCTTTCCGGACCGGGGCTGACCTTCCGGAGCACCCGGCCGCTTTCCGGCGAAACGCGGAGATAGCCGCCGCAGACAATCTCCGCTCCGGAATCCTCCATGGCCCGCCGGTAGGAAGCCAGATAGTCCGGGGTGATCAGATCGTCCTGATCCATAAAGGCCAGGTATTCCGAGTCTGCCAGATCCATACCCGCGTTCCGGGCTTCGGCAGCTCCCCGGTTTTCCGTGGCGATCATACGGAGGGGCATTTCCGGGTGCTTCTGGGCGAAATCATCGATGATGTTCGCGGAGCCGTCGGTGCTGCCGTCATTGACCAGCAGGAGGCCGAAATCCGTTTCCGTCTGGGCGGCCAGGCTTTCCAGGCAGGCCGGGAGGGTTTTTTCTCCGTTATAAACCGGAATGATCACCGTGGTCTTCACCGCGGATGCGCCCCCTTCCCTTGCGGAGATCTTTCCTGCTATCATATCATTTTTCGTGGAATTATTCAATGAAGCCTGATATAATCAATTCAGCTGCCGGCGCGGCGGCTTCCGGCAAAATGGGAATGGGGGAAAGAAAGCATGAAGGATCCGCTGGTTTCCGTGGTTGTGCTGACGTATCAGCCGACCTGGCCTAAATTGGCGGGAACACTGCTGTCCGCGGTGCGGCAGCAGGGTGTTTCCATGGAGATCCTGCTGGCGGACGACGGTTCCCGGGACAATCTTCAGGAGAAAGCCTGCCGTCTGCTGATGCAAAAAGGCGCCGAAAAACCGGTATGCCTGCCTGCCCGGGAAAACCGGGGAACGGTGCGGAATTTTCAGGAGGCCCTTTCCCGGGTTCGCGGAAAATATGTTTATGCCATTTCCCCCGGAGATTTTTTCTATGATGACAGGACGCTGGAACGGATGACCGCCTTCGCCGAGGAGCGGGAGGCCGGCATCTGCTTCGGAGACGCGGTGTTTTATCGCCGCGGAGAAGACGGGAACCCCATCCTGCCGAAGGATCAGCCCCTGGCGCCTTCCCGGCCGGATCAGTACCGGTCGCTGCAGATGTCCCGGCAAAAGGCGGCGTTTCTGTTTCTGGATTATATCCTCGGCGCCGCGTATCTGCGGCGAACGGATCTTGCGCGCCGGTATACGGACCGGATCGCGGGGCTGGTGAAATACGCGGAGGATACCCCGGCGACACTGCTGGCCGTGGGGGACGGGATCCCGGTGCATTATTTTCCCGGGCCGGTGGTCTGGTATGAGTGCGGAGAGGGGATTTCCGCGGGGGACGGCGGAAAATGGCGCGAAATTCTCGACGGGGAATACCGTTCTGCCTATGAACAGCTCCTGAAGGAGCATCCCCGGGATCCTTATGTCCGGGCGGCCTGGCGATATCGGATTGAAAAGCGGGCCGCGGAACCCGTCTGGAAACAGGGTCTGCGGCATCCGCTGGTGGTGATGCGGTTTTATGAAAGAAACCGCTTCCCTGTGAAAATGAACGCCGCGACTCCGGAAAACCGGGAGAGGCTTGCCGTCCTTCTGCGGGAAGCGGATCAGCCGGAATGATGCTGCTACTGATCAGCCAGCACGCGCAGCACATTCCCCGACGCGAATTTGTCGATCTGTCTGGGCGTGAATTCCTTTTCCATCGCCTCAAAAAGAAGACTCATCTGTGAAGCACAGCTGATTTCCGAAGGCTCTGAAAAGCCGTCCAGGTCCGAGCCGATTCCGAGCACATCCTCCCCGGCCACGCGAACGATATGCCGGGCATGTTCCATGAGCATGGCAACGGTGCCCGAAAGGTTCCGGTCATTCAGAAATTCCGGAACAAGGTTTAATCCGGTGACCCCGCCCCGGTCCGCCAGCTTTTTCAGCATCGGATCGGAGAGA
>CADBLV010000159.1 GCA_902795555.1 uncultured Eubacteriales bacterium
GATTTCACCATGGGGCAGGAAACCGCCCTTACCGTCCGAAATGCGGATATCGAGGCCGTCGATGGCCTTCCCAACCGACTGAGCCCGCTGCTCCACCAGGTCGGAAGGACGCACCATCGTCAGCGGCGCCGCTTCGCTCTGGCCATACATGTTGATGAAGGTGGCATTGGCGTACTGCAGTTCCAGCCGCATCATCTGCACCGGGGTTGACATGCCGCCGGCGATCATGCACAGATGCAGGTTGGGAACCACGTTCTTTTCAAAACCTTCCGCTTCCGCCAGGCCCAGGTAAACCGCGCCTACCGCCGCCATATCGGAAATCCGATAGGCGTCGATTTCTGTGAGCAGCGTTTCCGGCTTGTAATTGGCGGGCAGGCATACGGTCGCCCCCCGGCAGAGATAGGCATAGCTCATCAAAAGGCCCAGAATGTGGAACAGCGGAACAGCCACGCAGACACTGCGCCCCGCGTATTCCCCGGTGTTCTCATTGAACGCGTCTGCATCGAAGGTCAGGGCCTTCTGGGAAATCTGCACGGCCTTGGGTTTGGACGTGGTGCCGGAGGTGAAGATGATGATGGCCGTTTCATCCGCTTCGGATTCATCACGGGCATCCGGTGCTTCGGCAGCATCCCGGAATGAGCGGCTCAGATCCAACACATCCGGGCGGATATCCAGGCAATGACCTTCGGAGATGCCGGCAAGGGAAGCCAGCGCCTTCAGGGCATCGGGATTCTTTTTTGTTTCACTGTTATCACCGCAGAGCAGGAAGCCGGTTTCCGTCATCGTCAGCAGATCGGCGGCATCCGCGGTATTCATGCTGTAATTCACCAGGACAGCGGTTCCGCCGGCCCGGACGACAGCAAAAAACGCAATCAGCCAGTTTGCAGAATTATAGCCCCAGAGCGCCACCCGGGAACCTTTTTCAACGCCCATTTCCCGGAGCTTTCCGGCAAGGCCCACGATGCCCTTCCGCATGTCCTCATAGGTGCAGCTGCCTCCGTTGCCGACAATGGCCAGGCGGCCCGGATAATCATCGCTGATACGCCGGGAAAACAGATTGCTCATTTGATCCTTATTCATCGCTTACCCTTTCATACTTTGATTGAATCCGATTCAGGGGAGCGGAACGGCAGGGACGACCCTTTTTGTTCCGGGCTGAATCGACGGGAACGGAACGGCAGGGACAGCCCTTCAGTTCCTGATCGGAATGGGAAGAGCTGTCCCTTTGTTCCGCTCCCTTCATACGGGCTTTTTACCTCGGGAATTCGACCACAATGCATTCAAACGGCCGCAGGCTGTAGGTGATGCGGTGAGAATAGCCGTCGCATTCGTTCCAGTCTGCCGTCAGCGGCGGGATGCCGCCGACCTCTGCCGGATTTCCCTGCCCCGGCAGGCTGTCATACGTGCTGAAAACTCTCTTATAGAATCCGCCGAAGGGCACACCGCAGCTGTAATCATAAACGGGAACCGGCGACAGATTCAGCACGCACAGCACCGCGCCGGAATAATCCCATGGATTCCGACGGATATACGCCAGGATATTCCGGTCCGCGTCTCCACGGTTCACCCACTCGAATGTGCGGGAATCCTTGCTGTCCGCATGCAGCGAAGGATACATCTTATACAGGCCCACCAGGTTCCGCACGCACTGCATCACATCCCTGTGTCCCATGTCGTCCGTCAGATGCCAGTCAATGCTGTCCTTCACATTCCATTCCCGCTCCTGGCCAAACTCCTGGCCCATGAACATCAGCTTCTTGCCCGGGAAGGTGAATTGCCAGGTATACATCGCTTTGAGCTCGCCCAGGCGTTCTTCCTTGCTGCCCGGCGCTTTCATGGCCATGGCGCCTTTTCCGTAAACCACCTCATCATGGCTGAGAACCAGAACATAGTTTTCCGTGAAGGCGTAGTCCGCAATATGCGTCAGCTGGCTGTGGTGCCATTTCCGATAAACCGGGTCCAGCTTGAAATAACGGAGGGTATCGTTCATCCAGCCCATGTTCCATTTGAAGGTGAATCCGAGACCGCCGTTGCGGACATCTTCCGTGATGCCCCATTCCGCGGAGGAATCCTCGGCGATCAGGTATCCGCTGGTCCGACCGCAAACCTCCGTATTCAGCTGGCGCATAAAATCCATGCCTTCCAGGTTCATCCGGCCGCCGAACATATTGGGCCGCCACTCGCTCCGGTCATAGTCGTTATACAGCATGGAGGCCACGGCATCCACCCGCAGGGCGTCGATATGGAATTCACGAATCCAGTAAATGGCGTTGGCGATCAGGAAGGAACGGACCTCCGGCTTGGTGTGGTCAAAGGACAGCGTTCCCCAGACCGGAAATTCCCGGCGGAGCGGATCACAGCTTTCATACAGCGGCGTACCGTCAAACCA
>CADBLV010000160.1 GCA_902795555.1 uncultured Eubacteriales bacterium
CGGCGTCAGCGTTGCCATCGGCGAGCTGGCGGACGGGCTGGAGATCAACCTGAACGCGGTGCCGAAGAAATATGAAGGCCTGGACGGTACGGAGCTGGCCATTTCCGAAAGCCAGGAGCGGATGGCGGTCGTGGTGGCCCGGGAGGACGCGGAAGTCTTCCTGAAGCTGGCTGCGGAGGAAAATCTTCAGGCCTGTGTCGTGGCGGAGGTGAAGGAAGAACCGCGGCTCCGCATGCACTGGAACGGCAGGGTGATTGTGGATATCAGCCGGGACTTCCTGAATTCCAACGGCGCTCCCAAGCATATCCGGATCGCCCCGACAGGGCCGGAACCCTGGCAGAAGGACGCGAAACAGGCCGACGCAAAAGGCTTTGCCGAAACCCTGGAAGCCATGGCGCGGGATCTGAACATGTGCTCCCGGCGGGGGCTCAGCGAGCGCTTCGATTCAACCATCGGGGCGGGCACGGTGCTGATGCCCTTCGGCGGCAGGCATCAGCTGACCCCGATTCAGGCGATGGTGCAGAAGGTCAGCATGGAGCAGAAACACACGGAGGACTGCTCCCTGATGGCCTGGGGATATAATCCCTTCATCATGGAAAAGAGTCCCTATCACGGGGCGTATCTGGCGGTAGTGGAATCGGTGGCCAAACTGATCGCCACAGGCGCGTCCTTTGAGGACGTGTATCTCACCTTCCAGGAATATTTCGAAAAGCCGGGGAAGGATCCCGCCCGGTGGGGCAAGCCTCTGGCGGCCCTGCTCGGCGCCTTCGAGGCCCAGAAGGATCTGGAGATCGGCGCCATCGGCGGCAAGGACAGCATGAGCGGATCCTTTGAAAAGCTGGATGTGCCTCCGACGCTGGTCAGCTTCGCTGTGACCATGGCGAAAACCGGCGAGATCATGAGCCCGGAAACCAAGGAGGCCGGACACCGGCTGATCCTGATCGAAACGCCGCGGGATGCGGAAGGCCTGCCGGATCCGGCCGGACTGAAGGAAACCTTCCGGAAAGTGACGGTGATGCAGCGGAGCGGCCGGGCTTTCGGCGCCTATGCGCCGGGCCAGGGCGGTGTTCTGGAGGCCGTGATGAAGATGAGCTTCGGAAACGGCCTGGGGTTCCGCTTCGCGGACGGGTGGACCGTGGCGGAGCTGACAGCTTATCGATACGGAGATCTGATGGTCGAAGTCGCGGATACCGGGGAGAATGAAACTGTCCTCGGCGAGGTGACCGCGGACGGGATGCTGTCCCTGGGCGCGGAGCAGGTCAGCCTGGAATCCCTGCGCGAAGCATGGGAAGGAAGGCTGGAAAGCGTTTATCCCTGCAACATTCCCACGCCGGCGGAGAAGGCGGAAACCATTGGGATTCCGGCGCGGGAACCTCCTGCGGAACAGTGTGTTCCTGCTTCGGCGGCAAATCCGCCGCATGCCGCCGCTTCTGCGCAGCGTTCCGGCGCACCCGCGGTGCGGAAGACCGGACCCCGGGTGCTGATTCCCGCTTTCCCGGGCACAAACTGCGAATATGACAGCGCGCGGGCTGTTCGGGATGCCGGCGCGGATGCCCATATCACGGTGATTACCAATCTCACGTCGGACGCGATTGCCCGTAGCGTGGAGACCTTTGCCCGGGAGATCCGGCAAAGCCAGATCATTTTCATCCCCGGCGGCTTCAGCGGTGGGGATGAGCCGGACGGCAGCGCCAAGTTTATCACCGCCTTCTTCCGGAATCAGGCGATCCGGGAGGCCGTGACGGAGCTGCTGGAGGAGCGGGACGGCCTCATGTGCGGAATCTGCAACGGCTTTCAGGCCCTGATCAAGCTGGGACTGGTGCCCTTCGGGAAGATCATTGAGGCAGACGAACACTGTCCGACCCTGACCTTCAACACGATCGGTCGCCATCAGAGCCGCATCGTGCGCACCCGGGTGGCGAGCAACCGGAGTCCCTGGCTGCGATTTGCCCGGGTCGGGGAGATATACAGTGTGCCCATCAGCCACGGGGAGGGTCGGTTCCTGGCGGAGGAGGACGTCCTGCGGCGGCTGGCCGAAAATGACCAGATTGCCACCCAGTATGTCGATCTGGCGGGAAATGCCACGATGGACGTGCGTTTCAATCCAAACGGCAGCATGCAGGCCATCGAGGGAATCATCAGCCCGGACGGGCGGGTGTTCGGAAAAATGGGCCACAGCGAACGGGTGGGCAGAGGGCTGTATCGGAATGTACCGGGGAATTATGACATCCGGATGTTCGAGGCTGCGGTTGCTTATTTCAAATGAGGGGAGAAAAAGACCATGGCATATTTGTCGGATATTGAAATCGCGCAACGGTGCAAAATGAAGCCGATCGGGGAAATCGCGAAGGCGGCTCATATTCCGGAGGAGTATGTGGAGCCCTACGGCCGGTATAAGGCGAAGATTGACCCGGCCATTCTGGGGGAAAGCGGCGGCGCGAGAACCCCGGCGGAGAGCAAAGCTCCGGGCAAGCTGGTTCTGGTGACCGCGATCACCCCAACAGCCGCGGGCGAGGGAAAAACCACAAGCACCATCGGCCTGGCGGACGGACTTAGGCGAATCGGGAAAAACGTGGTCGTGGCCCTGCGGGAGCCGAGCCTCGGACCGGTGTTCGGAGTCAAGGGCGGCGCGGCCGGCGGCGGATATGCCCAGGTGGTGCCGATGGAGGATATCAACCTTCATTTCACCGGGGATTTTCATGCCATCGGCGCGGCCAACAACCTGCTGGCGGCGATGCTGGATAACCATATCCAGCAGGGAAACGCCCTGGGGATCGACGTGAAAAAGATCACCTGGAAGCGCTGCGTGGATATGAACGACCGCCAGCTTCGTTATGTGGTGGACGGCCTGGGCGGAAAAGCGAACGGCACGCCCCGGGAGGACGGATTTGATATCACCGTGGCCAGCGAAATTATGGCCGTGTTCTGCCTGGCGTCCAGCCTGAAGGATCTGAAGGAACGGCTGGGACGGATCATTGTGGCCTACACCTATGACGACAGGCCTGTCACCGCGGCGGATCTGAAAGCCACCGGCGCCATGACTGCCCTGCTGAAAGACGCCCTGAAGCCGAATCTGGTTCAAACTCTGGAGGGAACCCCCGCCTTTGTCCACGGCGGACCTTTTGCGAACATCGCTCACGGCTGCAACAGTGTTATGGCGACCCGGATGGCCATGCGGCTGGGGGATTATACCGTGACGGAAGCAGGCTTCGGCGCCGATCTGGGTGCGGAGAAATTCCTGGATATCAAATGCCGCATGGCCGGGCTGACGCCGGACGCTGTTGTGGTGGTCGGCACGGTTCGGGCCCTGAAGATGCACGGCGGCCTGGACAAAAAGAACCTTGCCGCGGAGAACCTGGAGGCGCTGGAAAAGGGAATTCCGAATCTGCTTCGACATGTGAATAACATCCGGAACGTATATCAGCTTCCCTGCGTGGTGGCAATCAATCGCTTCCCCACGGACACGGATGCGGAGATCGATTTCATCGTTGGCAAATGCCGGGAGCTGGGAGTCAACACGGTGCTGAGCACAGTGTGGGCCGAAGGCGGAAAGGGCGGAGAGGCCCTGGCCCGCGAAGTGGTTCGCCTGTGTGAGGAAGAAAAGGGGAATTTCACCTTCAGCTATGATCTGAACCTGAGCATTGAGGAGAAGCTGGAGGCTGTGGTGAAAAAGATTTACGGAGGAAAAGGCGTCGTTCTGACTTCCGCGGCGAAGAAGCAGGCGGAGCGGCTGACGGCCCTGGGTTTCGACCGGATGCCGGTTTGCGTGGCCAAGACCCAGTACAGCTTCTCGGACAATCCGAGCCTGCTGGGCGCGCCGGAGGATTTTACGGTCACGGTTCGGAACTTGAAAGTTTCCGCCGGCGCAGGATTCATTGTCGCCCTGACCGGGGAGATCATGACCATGCCCGGGCTGCCGAAGGTTCCGGCGGCGGAACGGATCGACGTGGATGAAAACGGCCGGATCAGCGGCCTGTTCTGACGGGGAGGCTTTCCGATCGCTCCCCTGTGCCCCTTCGGGCGGCCCCGATTTTTGTTTGTTGATTACGCCGGCGCCGCCGGCGCCTAATCAGGCGACATTGTTTTTTCGTTCGCAAAAATATTTCAAACCGCAGGTGATCATGTGGCCTGCGGCTCTTTATTTGACTTTCTTTTTATGATACAATATGTACGGACAAGAAGGGCGGAAGGCCCAGTAAACCATAAAACGAAATAAACAGGAGGGAAAGATCATGATCTGGTATGTCAACGCAAACGCCCCCCGGGAGGGGAACGGGCAGAAGGAGACGCCTTTCCGATGGATCAATGAAGCGGCGAAGGTAGCCCGGCCCGGAGACGAAGTGATTGTGGCTCCCGGCATTTATCGGGAATCCGTTCATCCGGTGTTTGCCGGCGAGGAGGACAACCGCATTGTCTATCGCTCGGAAACGCCTCTGGGCGCGGAAATCACCGGTGCGGAGCTGCTCACCGGATGGAAGAAGCAGGGCAGGATCTGGACCAACCGGGTGAAGAACAGCGTTTTCGGCGCTTTCAATCCCTATGTGGAAAAGGTGGAGGGCGACTGGTACTTTGCGCCGATCGTGCGGCATACCGGCTCCGTGTTCCTGAACGATCTGGCTATGTATGAGGCTGCCAGCCTGGAGGATTGCGAGAAGGGCGAGCCGGATCCTATTTCCTGGAATCAGGAGGAAGCAAAATACCTCTGGTATTCGGAGCAGGAAGGGGACGAGACCGTCTTCTACGCGAACTTTCAGGATAAGGATCCCAACACGGAAAAGGTGGAAATTGTGGTTCGCCGCAATTGCTTCATGCCGGAAGAAAACGGCATCGGGTATATCACGGTGTCCGGCTTTGTGATCTGCAAGGGCGCCACGACCTGGGCGCCGCCCGCCGCCTATCAGGACGGCCTGATCGGGCCGCACTGGAGCCGGGGCTGGATCATTGAGGACTGCGAAGTGTACGGCAGCCGTTGCTGCGGTATCTCCCTGGGCAAATATCTGGATCCCGAAAACGACATGTACTTCTTCCGGAAGCGGGTTAAGAGCCCGACCCAGATGGAGCGGGACGCGGTGTGCCGCGGCCAGTATCACGGGTGGCTGAAGGAAAAGGTGGGCAGCCACATCGTCCGCCGCTGTCATATTCACCATTGCGGCCAGACCGGCATCGTCGGGCGCATGGGCGCTGTGTTCTCGGTGATTGAGGATTGCCATATCCACGACATCTGCACTACCGGCCAGCTGGGTGGCGCGGAAACCGCCGGCATCAAGCTGCATGCGGCGATCGATGTCACCGTGCGTAGATGCCATATTCACAATTGTATCATGGGCATCTGGTTTGACTGGGAAGCGCAGGGTGCCCGGATCACCCAGAACCTGCTTCACGACAACCATCGGCAGGACGGCGTGGAACAGGGCATCGGCGCCATGTTTAACTGCGACGTGTTCATCGAGGTGGGTCACGGCCCGACGCTGATCGACAACAATGTGATGCTGAGCAAGGTTTCCGTGGTTATTCCCAGCGAAGGCATCGCCTGTGTGCACAATCTGATGCTCGGTTCCTTCGGCCTGATCAACTCCGGCGTGGACAGCGTAGTCAACGGTCAGCGGGAGCCCCGGTATACGCCTTATCATATCCGTCATCGCACGGAGGTGGCCGGATTCATGACCATCCTTCACGGGGACGACCGGATTTACAACAATCTGATCATCCAGCATTATCCGGTCACGGATGACACGAAGACCCCGGAAGCCGCAGACTATCAGCATGCGGGAACGGCCTGCTTCGATATTTTCCCCACCTATGAGGAATGGGTAAAGCCCTTCACCCCCGCGAAGGAGGCGGACATGCGCGGCCTGGCCGAGGCGCATTTCGGGCATCTGCCGGTGTGGGTGGAAGGCAACGCCTATTTCGGCGGGGCGAATGTCTGCAAACATGAGCAGCATCACCTTGTGGATGAAAAGACGAAGGTGAAGGTGACCCTGACGGAGAAGAACGGCCATTGGGTGCTGAAAACCAATGCGGTCAAGGCGCTGAAGAATTTCCGGGACGGAATCATCACCACGGAGCTGCTGGGGAAGGCCTTTGAGCCCGAACAGCGCTTTGAAAATCCCGACGGAACGGACATTGTCTTCGACAGAGATTACTTCGGCGGACATCGCGGCGTGGATGCCCTGCCGGGCCCCTTTGCCGAGGCGAAAGATGAATATACGGTGCTCTGATGGGAGACATTCCTCCGGACGGGCGGGACGGCGCGGTGCCGTCTCGCCCGTTTTCCGGCACGCCTTCAGGCCAGAACTTTTTCGGTAAATTCAAGCAGGCTCCGAACAGTCATGTCCTGTCCGAAATCCCCTTCGCCGATCAGTGCCGTCCGGCATCCGGCGGCCTTTCCGGCCAGGATGTCTTTTTCCCGGTCTCCCACCATCCAGCTGCGTTCCAGATCGATGTTGAAATCTTCCGCCGCCCGCAGCAGCATGCCCGGCTTCGGTTTCCGGCAGGGACAATCGATCTTCAGCGCCGGAATCTCCCCCTCGTATCCCCGGTGGGGATGATGCGGACAGAAATAAATCCCGTCCAGATAAGCCCCTTCTTTTCCAAGCAGCGTTTCCATCTTGTTGTGAATCTCCCGCAGCCCGGAAAAGGTCACTTCGCCCCGGGCGATGACCGGCTGATTGGTGGCTACGATGGCCAGATATCCTCCGGCGTTGATTCGGGCCACTGCCGCGGCCGCTCCGGGAAGCAGCTCAAAATCGCCGATGTTTCTCAGGAAGCCCACCTCCCGGTTGATGGTTCCGTCCCGGTCGAGAAAGATCGCCCGCTGCCTGTTTTTCAGATTTCTGCCCGCCACCAGGCCGGAAGCGAAATCCCGGCATACCTGCTCAAACCGCTCCGGCGTGCCCATATCCCGGACGTATTCCGGGCTGTCGTAGCAGAACATTTTTCCGCTCCCGCAAAGGGGCTTCAGAATCTGACGATCCAGGTCCACCCGGATGATTTTTCCGTTTCCGTCTTCCGTTCCGATCTTTTTCGCGTCGATGATCCGGCGTCCGTCCGGACCAACCGCCGCCAGATCCAGGGCCGCGGGATCGATCACATGCAGCCCGGCGTTCACCCGATTGGCTACCCACTCCGGCCGCGGCTCCTCCTTCGTGAGCCACTTTTGTACAGCGCCGCTTTCATCCGCAATCAGGATGCCGCTGTCCCAGGGATGATTGTTCGGATGGGTGAACAGTGTCACAAGACCGCCGTGGGTCCGGTGGAAATTCACGAAACGGTTGAAATCGATGTCGAAGACCGCGTCGGCGTTCAGCAGCAGAAATGGCTCCCGCAGCTGATCCCTCAGCTGATACAGGGCGCCGGCGTTGCCCAGCGGCTTTTCTTCAACAAAATAATCGATATGCACACCAAGCGCGGATCCGTCTCCGAAAGCATCCATGATTTTTTCGGCCATGTAGGAAACCGTCAGGACGATGTCTGTGAATCCCTGATCGCGCAGGGAGCAGAGCTCCCATTCCAGCACGGGCTTCCCATGGATGGGAATCAACGGTTTCGGAATGTCCGGAAACAGGGATGAGATCCGTGTGCCTTTTCCGCCCGCCATGATGATCGTCTTCATCGGTTGTTTCACCTCTCCTCACAGAATCGCTCTCACGGGATTCCGACGTTGGCTCCGATCGCGGCGATGATGGCCCGGACCATGTCTTCCAGCCTCATCGCGGGCTGATCTTCGTGTCCCTGCTCCGGGAGATAGGGCACATGAATAAATCCGGTCGGCACTTCTCCGTGATTGTGTGAGAGCATGCTGTACAGCAGACTGTTGCACACATAGGTTCCCGCATCGTCGGAAGGTTCGCACGGAATGTTCAGCGCCCGGACGGCTTCGACGATCCGGCTCACGGAAAACGTGGAGCGCAGGATGTCCGGTCCGCCCGGCACAATGGGAACATTTTGGGGCTGATAGCCGGCGTTATCCGGGATTTTCGCGGTCATGAGGTTCTTCGCGGTTGTTTCGGGTGTGACGGCGCTTCGGCCGCCGGCCTGTCCCAACATGATAACCGCTGCCGGGGAGACCCGGTCATATTCGGCACAGGCCGTTTCCCCCGCCCGGACAAAGGCGACGGGCAGCACCAGCTTTCGGAGCGCGCAGGCGCCGATCCGGTCCGGAAGCCTTTCCAGGATCATCCGGGTCGGATTCATCGCTTCTCCTCCGAAGGGCTCAAAGGCTGTGACGAGGATGCTTTTCGGGGAAATTGTTTTCGTCATTTCCTGCTCCATTATGCCTGCGGACGATCCGCGTTCTCCTTTCCGACCTTCGGGACGTGATATTCCACGCCCGGATCGAAGCGCACATGCTCCGGCGGGGTTTCCAGCTCTTCGGGATGATCCAGGAAGTGAATGATGTCAAAGAAGAAAGCGGCGTAATGGGCGCCGGAGCATACCCGTTCGTCGGCGGTGATCCCCAGGGGCAGCCACCGGCGCATCCGGGCCCGGCCGTCCGGCTCCACAAAGGCTTCCTTCAGGATGCTGCCCATGCCGATGAACAGGCTCACATCGCCGAAATTATAGATGTGATGCAGGGGATGGTGCAGGCCGATGGAGCCGTTGTTGGTGATGTACATGCCGCTGTAGAGGGGAAGCTCCCGGATCAGCGCTCCCGGCGCGATGCCATAGCGGTCCAGCAGCCGTACCAGACCCACGATCAGCGTGGCCAGACCGGGGACCGCCAGCACCCCCCGGGCCAGTTTGATCACAAATCCGCCGGTTTCCGAGGCCCGGCTTTTCTCCACGGCTTCGTTCATCCGGTCGCGCACATCAAACACCGTGTCCGTCAGGTCGAAAAGGATGCGGATGGTGTCTTCGTTGCTGTTCGTTTCCTGGGGATTCTTCAGCACTGTGTAGGAGACGGAGCAGTTGTTTCGGGAGTAGTACTGCTTATTGAAGATGAAACGGTTGACCTCCGGGTTGTTGCTGACCGCCCGGACATAGGCTGCCACCAGGATCTGCATGAAGGTGATTTTCTCGCCTTCCTGACTCTTTTTGACAATATACCGGCTCAGCTTTTCATAATCAGCCTTATGCTCCAGAAAGACCTGCGCGTCGCAGCGCATGGGCATCAGGTAAGGGGTGATCTGTACGATGGGATCCAGCGTCTTCAGTCGTTTTCCGTCCGGCCTGTGTCCAAACATGGGAATTCCTCCTTCAATTCGATTTGTATGGAATATGTTCGTCCGGGTGGGGCTTTCTGCTCCTTTGTGTCCGGATCATTGCGTTTTGAATTGGGTGCTCGTTTCTATACGACTGTGTTTCGTTCATGCCGGTGGGTTTTGTCTGCTGTCCGGCCCGATCCGGACGGCGCCGCGCTCGCAGCGGTTTCCCCAGGAATCGATCAGCTCGCCGTTGCGATAAACCCTGATGACCTCGCAGTGATTGGAGCATCCGTCGCAGTTTTGTTCCCGTGTGATGAATTCCATATTCCCGACGGAGAAATCAAAACGCGTTCGCTTCGGGCTTCGCTTTGCCAGAATCGCCGCGCCGATGGCGCCCATCAGATGCCCGTTTTCATCCACCAGCACCGGGCATTGCAGAATCTCCTCGAAGGCCCGCACCACGCCGGTGTTCTTGCTGACGCCGCCCTGGAAAACCACGGGGGAGAGGATTTTCTTTCCTTTGGCCACGTTGTTGATATAATTAGACGCCACCGCTTTGCAAACCCCGGCGATGATGTCTTCCCGGGGATGCCCCATCTGAATCTTGTGAACCAGGTCGGATTCCGCGAAAACGGTGCAGCGGGCGGCGATCAGCGTCGGATGGGTGGATTTCAGCGCCCAATCCCCCATCTCTTCGACCGCGATGCCCAGCCGCCGGGCCTGGCTGGACAGGAAGGCGCCGGTGCCCGCGGCACAGAGGGTGTTCATGGCGTAATCGATGGCTACGCCGTTTTCCACGAGGATGATTTTACTGTCCTGCCCGCCGATTTCCAGAATCGTCCGGACCTCCGGGTGGAAGGAAGTCGTTCCGACGGCGTGGGCTGTGATTTCATTTTTGACGACGGTGGCGCCGACAATGGCCCCCACCAGCCGCCTGGCGCTGCCGGTCACACCCACGCCGACGATTTCCAGTGCCGCCGGATCAACCTGCTTTTCCAGCAGTCCCAGCAGCTTTTTCACCGCCGCGATGGGGTTCCCCTCCGTCCAGATATAAGCATTGGCCAGGAGATGGTGATCCCCGTCCAGAATCGCGGCTTTGGTGGAAATCGATCCTACGTCAATGCCGAGAAAAGCGTCTTTTCCGCTCACCGGCTCACCCTCTTTCTCATCTCGATCATATCGTAAAAGGCTTCCAGCCGGGTCATCAGACCTACGTCGCTGGTCTGGGAATCATACGTCAGATACAGCACGGGAATCTGATGATCCTGGGCCAGATTGGCCAGCACCGGCATCACGTCCGTTTCCGGCGTGCAGCCGGCGGATTTGACATGCACCAGCCCGTCGAAGCCCATGTCGGCAAAGGACTGGGCCTGCCAGATGTCCGCCGTGGCGTTGCCGCCCATGGAAAACAGGCTGCGTTCGCGGATGGCTGCCTGCTGCTTTTTCCCCTGATTTCGCAGGATGTCGTTGGTGAGGTTCATCCACCGATGAACTTCCACCCCCATGTCCGCCAGCTTCTGTTCAATCTCCAGATTGGAGAAGGGGTCCATCACGGTGTAGTATTCCCCGAGAACCCCAACCCGGATCGGATCGGACGGCTTTTCCAGGGGAACAGCCGCAAAGCCTGCCTTTGCCGTTTCGTAGCCCTTTCGGATGTCGGTGGCGGAGGAGGCGGCATACATGTCCGCCAGGAAGCGCCTGTACACCTTGGGACAGGTCCCTGTCGGGTCGAATCCGCAGCTTTGATAATACAGCCCGGTGATTTCATCCAGATGCTCCACCATCCGCGCCGCATCCAGAAAGGCCCTGACGGCCTTTGCGAGGCCGGCGTGGGGGTTGATCGCCTTCATGGCCCGGAGAATGTCCCGCTTTTTCCCGGTGTTATAGAGGGACAGATTGACAAATTCAAAGGTGTATCCCAGATCCCGGAGAATCTGCTCCTGCAGCTCCGCGTAGTAATTCAGCCGGCAGGCCCCGTACACCATGATGATCATGTCTGCCCCGGCTTCCAGGGCTTCGATCATGCTGCCGAGGGTGGTTTTGAAAGGGGTGCAAACCAGATCCGGGCTGTTTTTCGCTCCCAGCTCCTCCGACCGCTTCGTGAGGGGCGGCGGCAGGAGACACTCATATCCGAAACCCTGCTCCACGATGTATTTCATGGCGCAGTTGTATTCCCCGTATCGGGGAAGGGCCGCTTTTTTCCGTTCGCTCATACCTTCCCCTCCTTTGCTTCGCCGGCATCATCGCCTTCCGGGGCAGCCTTCCGGGCCGGACGGCTTCCGCCTGCGTTCTTCTGAAACTGAAGGATGTCCAGGAAGCTTTCCAGTCGTGTTTCCATGCCGGCCGTGCCGCTCTGGGTGTCCAGAATCAGCGTCAGGATTGGGATGCCCTTTACCTTTCGCACCAGCAGCTCGTTGGTCATGGAGTCCGGGCCGCAGGGAAAGGTGCTGACCAGGATGATCCCGTCTGCCTCCTCCTTCCGCAGCAGAATGCCCCCGACGATCTCCTCGCTGACGATCCAGCGACAGGTTGGCGAAAAGGCGGCGCAGGCCTTTCGGGCTTTCTCCGGATCGACCAGGTCTGTCCGCAGGGACACGGCGCCGGCTGCTTCCAGATAGTCCAGAATCGGCTTGCCCAGATAGGGATCGGACAGGATATAGCTGTGTCCGGCGACCAGCACCCTGAGCCCCGGCAGAGCCCATCGCGCCTCCTGCTCCTGCGCCAGCTCCCGCTTTCGTGCTTCCAGTGCTGCGGACGCTTCTTTCCAGGCCTTCCGGCTCTCCCGCTTTGAAAATCCCAGGGACACGCCCAGCTGTTCAAATGCCTTCGGCTCGGGGGAGCCTTCCCTAGCGTCGATGTTACAGGTGAGAAAGCGCTGCGACGAGGAGCGATACAGGTTGCGCACCTGATCGTAAAGCCCCTCGAAACGGGTGCAGAAAATTTCGTTATAGCCGTAATTGCTGTATCGGGGAATAAAAATCCAGTCGCATTTTCCCATCAGGGCCTGGACATGCCCCATATACATTTTCATGGACAGGCAGCTCTCATCCGGCGCCAGGGCGATCCCTTTTTCGAGCAGACCCCGATTGCTGACGGGGCTCAATATGACCGGAATGCCCAGGGCCCGAAAGAAATGTTCCCATAATTCGCCATAGCGGTCGTACAGCAGGGCGCGCGGAATGCCGACTACCGGCAGGGCGCCGTTCTTTACGCCATCGTTTCCCGACGGAGTATGCACGCTTTTCATGCCGTCATCTCCCGGCCGTTCATGATAGCCCTCCTCCGGCAAACCGGTCTGATCGGCCGGCTTGTATGATTACGATACTCATTGTACCAAAAGGATCCATCTCCGTCAAAGGATGGATGAGTATAAGCGTGTGATGGCCGGAAGGTCATCACTCCTGACATTGAATTTTACGGTGCGGGACCGGTTGAACAGAAGCCTGTCCGTTCCGGAGCATCTTACCTGCAAAATATGCATTTTGCCTGCAGTTTTGTTGCCTTTCGTTGTTCCGCGGTGTTATCCTTTATCTGATCAACAGACGGAGGGTTTTCCCATGAAGAAACTATACGAGAAAAATGAACTGACATTCGCTCTGGCATGGATCGCAATCTATGTTGTCGGCACAAGCCTGGCTGAAGCTCTGGGCGAGACGATCGGCGCGTATAAACTGGTTTCCGCTGTGTTTCATCTGGTGCTGGCCGCCGGCCTGTTCCTTTGGGTCAGGCGTAACGGGCTGGCGGAAAAGTTCGGTCTGTTCCTGCCGCGCTATCGTCTCTCGCAGGCTTTGTTCTTCATTCCGCTGGTGCTGGTGTGCCTGTATAAA
>CADBLV010000161.1 GCA_902795555.1 uncultured Eubacteriales bacterium
TGGCATTCCGCATCTGCTGATTCCGGTGGTAAATGATCCCCACAAGGCCGCGGCAGCCCTGGCCTGGGCTGTGGCGGAAATGATGGAACGATACGATAAATTCGCGGAGAAGAAAGTTCGCAATCTGGATGGCTACAACGCCATTCTGGAGCCGCATCAGAAGCCCATGAGCCGGATTGTCATCATCATCGACGAGCTGGCGGATCTGATGATGGTTTGCAAAAAGGACGTAGAAGAATATATCTGCCGGCTGACGCAGCTGGCCCGGGCAGCCGGAATTCACCTGATTGTGGCCACCCAGCGGCCTTCTGTGGACGTCATCACCGGCCTGATCAAAGCCAACATTCCAAGTCGGATAGCCTTCAAAACCGCCAGCAACGTAGACAGCCGGACGATTCTGGACCGGAGCGGATCGGAACAGCTGCTGGGCTGGGGCGACATGCTGTATCTGCCCACGGGATCCTTCGCACCTACACGGGTGCAGGGCTGTTTCCTGAGCGACGA
This sequence comes from uncultured Eubacteriales bacterium, assembly GCA_902795555.1. The sequence goes on from CADBLV010000161.1 coordinate 505, forward strand.
GGAAGTGAACAAAATTGCCGCCCATGTGCGGGAGGCAAACCCGAGCACCTATGATCCGAACATCCTGGAGAAACTGGAGGAGATTACGAGCGGCGGCGCGGAACCGGCCGGCATGGACGTGATCACCGGCGTGAGCGATGTGGGCGGCGGGGATAAGAATCTGTTTGAACAGGCGGTGGAGTTTGCGATCAATGACGGAGAGATTTCCACCAGCACCCTGCAGCGACGGCTGCGCATCGGATATGCCCGGGCGGGAAGACTGACGGATGAACTGGAGGAGCGGGGTATTATCGCGGCCAAGGACGGCAGCAAGCCCCGGAAGTGCCTGATTACCCGGGAAGAATGGGAAGCGATGAAAAAGGATACGGAGGGAATGAGCTGAGTTTCCATGGGTAACAGCAGGGACAGACTAAGGAAGGGATGAGCGGAAAAATGGCCAATATGACTGATTATGTGGCCTGGCGGGGAGATATCGATCTGGCGACCTCGCCATGGAACGAGATTGACGCGCTGCTGATGGCCACGGTGTGCTATCTGAACTTTCACGGCGTGGACAACGCGAAGGGGTGGACATTGGAGGAGGCGGACCGGATTGATCTTCTGCAGCCCAGCCCCTTTGCCAGCTTTCCCCCGCGCCGGGATACGTTCCGGGCCATGGCGAAGAGCCGGCGGTTTAAGGATTGTCGGATTCATCATTTCATCGCGCTGACGAACCCGGAGATGGAGATGCAGTTTTCTGCGATGTGCATCGATATTCCGGACGGCAGCCTGTGCGTGGCATTTCGGGGGACGGATAATACTCTGATTGGCTGGCGGGAGGATTTTAACATGGCCTATCAGCCTGTGGTGCCGGGGCAGGAGGCCGCGCGGGTTTATCTGGAGCGGGTTGCGGCGGTGACAGATCGGCCGATTCGCCTGGTGGGCCACAGCAAGGGCGGCAACCTGGCGGTTTATTCCGCGGCCTGTGCGTCGGAGGAGATTCAGGACAGGATTGAAAGCATCTGGGATTTCGATGGCCCCGGAATGCATCATGACATCTTCGGAAGCGAAGGCTATGCCCGGATTGTGGACCGGATTTATGACTATGTTCCCCAGACCAGCATCATCGGCCTTCTGATGGATCACTGCGAAAAATACACGGTGATACGATCGACGGCCTCCGGGATCAGCCAGCACGATCCCATGACCTGGCAGGTTTACGGACCGAGGTTTGAGGAGCTGGAAAGCATCGACCAGACAGCTTCCGTGGTGCGGGAAACGCTGCATGAATGGCTGGAAAACAGCACACCGGAGCAACGGGGTGCCTTTGTGGACACGATGTTCAAACTGGCGGAGACGACCAACGCCACTACCATGAGTGAGCTGACGAACGAAAAGCTGAAAAATCTGATGCGGATGATCGGCAACCGGAAGGAAGTTCCGCCGGAGGCCCGGCGGATTTTTAACCGGCTGATGGCGCAGGCGGTAACTCTGGGTTTCGGGAACGTGATGGATCGCGTGCGGAACCGGAAGGACAATGAAGGCGGAGAAGTCAGGGGGGAGAAGAAACTGACGGAAGCGGCTGCCGAAAAGAAACCGGCGGAAACGACGACAGAAAAGAAGATAACGGAAGCGGCTGTTGAAAAGAAGCCGGCGGAAGCGTCGGAAGAGAAGAGCGCAGGTGGATGATGATGGGAACGACGGGGACAGCCCTTTGTTTCCCGAAAGCCAGAATCCCGCTTGACAAGGGGCTGGGATTATGGTAAAAAAGACAGCGGTACCGATCTTTAAGTCGATACAGTGATGTCGGCAAGATTCGGAAAGCGCTGTTTTTTCATGCTGCCCGAGCTCTGCCGCATCCGCGACAGAGCTTTTTCAGACGAAGGGGGCAGCGTCATGGCGCAGGCGACAATGGGCTTGGCGAAGGCGGCGAGGGGCATAGATGGTCGCATGGCCGGCTTGGAGGAGAAAGGCTTTGCTGTTTTTCCCGGCTTCTGTGATGTACATGTACATTTCAGAGAGCCGGGTTTTTCATATAAAGAAACCATTCGAACCGGAAGCCGGGCCGCGGCCCGGGGCGGATATACAGCGGTTTGCGCCATGCCGAACCTGAACCCCGTTCCGGACTGCGGGGAGCACCTGGCGGAGGAGGAAAGGCTGATTCGGGAGGCCGGGGGAATCGTGGACGTATATCCTTACGGCGCCCTGACCAGGGGCGAGAAAGGACGGGAAGTTGCAGCCATCGAGGAGATCGCTGGTCGGGTGATCGCTTTCAGCGACGACGGGAAAGGCGTGCAGAGCGAAAGCATGATGCGGAGCCTCATGGAGCGATGCAAAAAAGCGGGGAAGCTCATCGCTGCCCACTGTGAGGACGAAAGCCTTCTGCACGGGGGATATATCCACGAGGGGACTTACGCCCGGGTGCACGGACATCCGGGTATCTGCTCCGAAAGCGAATGGCGTCCGATTGAGAGGGATCTGCGCCTGGCGAAAGAAACCGGATGCGCGTATCATGTGTGCCATATCAGCTGCAAGGAAAGCGTGGCGCTGATCCGGAAGGCCAAGCGGGAAGGGGTGGACGTGAGCTGCGAAACCGCGCCTCACTATCTGCTGATGGACGACGAGGATCTGGAGGAGGACGGACGCTTCCGGATGAATCCGCCTATTCGGGAAAAAGCGGACCGGGAAGCGCTGATAGCGGGGCTGATGGACGGAACGATCGACATGATCGCTACGGATCACGCGCCCCATAGCGCGGAGGAGAAGAGCCGGGGCCTTCCGGGTTCTGCCTTCGGGATTGTGGGGCTGGAATGCGCGTTTCCGACGCTGTATACCGGACTGGTGCTGCCAGGGATCCTGCGGCTGAGGCAGCTGATTGACCGGATGGCCATTGCCCCTAGGCGGCGGTTCGGTATCCCGACGGATGAAGGTGATTACTGCGTGTGGAACCTGGAGGCGGAATATGTGATCCGTCCGGAGGAGTTTCTGAGCATGGGGCGGTCGACGCCCTTTGCGGGGCACCGGGTTTACGGACGGTGCCTGAAGACGGTGCACCACGGCGAAACAGTGTATATGGAGGAGGATGAACGTTATGGCCAAGCGGACTGACATTCGAAAGGTATTGATTATCGGGAGCGGCCCTATTGTGATCGGACAGGCCGCGGAATTCGACTACGCGGGAACGCAGGCCTGCCTGGCTTTGAAAGAAGAGGGCTATGAGGTAGTGCTGTGCAATTCCAACCCGGCTACCATCATGACGGACACCTCCATTGCGGACAAGGTATACATGGAGCCGCTGACACTGGAATACATTGCGAAGATTCTGCGCTATGAGCGACCGGATGCCATCGTTCCCGGCATCGGCGGCCAGACGGGGCTGAACCTGGCGATGCAGCTGGAAA
>CADBLV010000162.1 GCA_902795555.1 uncultured Eubacteriales bacterium
ACCCGACTGCCATAGGATTTCTTCAGTTCTTCGAGAAAGAGCACATCATCCCCGGTGCGGCGGCGCGTCTCAAATCGGAAACGAACCGTTCCCTCCTCCCGGGGGCGTTCGAGGCGCTCCATCTTTTCCAGCCGTTTTTCCCTGCTTTCGGCCGCGCGGATGCTCTTTTCCCGATTGAAGCGACGATAGGTCGCGATGATGGCCTGCTCGCGGGCAATTTCCTTTTGCTGCGCTTCCCAGGCCTTCATGCGGACTTCGTAAACCTCGGTTCGCTTTTCCAGATATTCCGTATAGTTTCCGGAATATGTTTCGATGGTTCCCTGAAGCAGCTCCGCCATGCGACCGCAGACATGATCCAGAAAATAACGGTCATGGGAGATCACCAGCACCGCGCCGCGATAGGCGGAAAGATATTCCTCCAGCCAGGTGATGCTTTTCAGATCCAGATGGTTGGTGGGCTCATCCAGGAGCAGCAGATCCGGCTCCGTCAGAAGAAGTTTGCCCAGGGAGAGCCGGGTTCGTTCACCCCCGGAGAGAAGAGCGGTTTTCCGGTCCCGGAAATCCCGCAGCTTCAAACCGGCCAGGACGCCTTCCACGGCGCTGCGCCACCCATAGCCATTCTGACGCTCAAAATCCCGGGTGAGGGCATCATAACGGGAACCCAGCCGCCGAAGGGTTTCCGAATCGTTGCCGGATAAGGCCATTTCCTCCTCCAGGCTTCTCATCTCCGCCTCCATGGCCTGCAGCGGGGCAAAGACGCTTTCCAGCGCTTCCTGAACGGTTTCCTCGCCGGAAAGATCCCCCTGCTGGGCAAGATAGCCCAGGCGGAGACCTTTTCGCAGGTTCACCTGTCCCTCGTCGGCGGTTTCCTCCCCCGCGATGATCTTCATCAGCGTGGATTTTCCCGATCCGTTCACTCCGACCAGCCCCATGCGTTCCCCGTCCTGCAGGGAAAACGAAACCTTCCTCAGCACCTCGTGGGCGCCGAAGCTTTTCCGAACTTCCTGAACGGATAAGAGAATCATGGGAAACCTCCTGATGATCTGGGAATGGAGCCGAACCGTTCGTCATCCCGCCGATTCGGAAAGGGTGTAAACCCGGCCCACGGTATCCCTGAGCGCAACATCCAGCATCACATCCCGGCCGGGAACCATGCCCTCCCGCTGCAGCGCACCGACGGAAATCCGGCGGGCCAGCGTGGGATTATTGTTTTCGCCGCTGAGATGGCCCAGGATGAAATGGCGGGTTCCGGCGGCGCTGAGCCGCAGCAGCGCATCCGCGCAGGCCTCATTGCTCAGATGGCCGCGATCTCCCAGGATCCGGCGCTTCAGGGCAGCAGAATAGTGGGGGTTGGACCGAAGCAGGTCCGGATCGTGATTGCTTTCCAGAAGGATCAGATCGCTGCCGCGGAGACGGTCAAAAACGTCCCGGGAAAAATGCCCCAGATCCGTGGCGGTGGCGACGGAAAGATCCCCGCCCCAGAGGCGGTATCCCACAGGATCGGCGGCATCATGGGGAATCGAAAAGGGAGAGACGCCGATATCCCCCACGAAAAAATCCCGCCCGGACGGGAACTCCCGCCTCAGCTCCGGCGGAATCCGACCCACCTTATCCTCCATCGCCCGCCAGGTTCCCGTATTCGCGATCAGGGGTAGATGGTATCTCCGGGCAAACACCCCCGCTCCGGAAATATGGTCAATATGTTCATGCGTGATCAGGACGGCGCTGATCGTTTCCGGGAGAACTCCGATGTCTGAAAGCGCCCGGGCTACAGCACTGCCCGACTTGCCGACATCGATCAGCAGCCTGGTGTCACCGTACTGAAGGAAGAGGGCGTTTCCACTGGAGCCGCTGAACAGCGGGCAAAAACAGAATGGCAATTCGGACTCCCCTCCCCTTTTAGAGATCCAGATGTTTGGCGACGCGCTCGGATTCCGGCGGCGGAGTCATATAATCCGGGCCGAACAGGATCGTCAGAACCTCGTCATACCGCTTTGGAATCAGACACTCCAGGGATTCAAAGGGCGACATGATCTTTTCGGCAAACTGCTCCGGATGCCAGACATGGGTCATGAGTTCGAAGGCGCCGTTGGACATATGCAGATCATTTCCCCGGGGAATCCGGGATGAAACCCGCTCATACCGTTTCGCCTTCCAGGCATAGGAAAACGGCAGCCCCAGAAGATGCGTGGCATGAAGGAGAAGACGGTTCTTCAGGGAGAACCGGGAATAATCCACGTTCTTTTTCATCATGCCCTGCAGCAGATGGAGATGAAGAAGGTGGAGCTTCCGCCGCAGACCTTCCGGCGGCAGGGGATCCAGAATAAACAGATCCGTAAACGCGGCGGCCTTTTCCGGATCCCGATTCATCACCCGGGGCGTCCAGGTGTCCAGATAGGTGAGCTCAAACCGGGGATCGCACTCCTGCGGATAAACCTCCCGGAAGCGGGTAAATTCCGGGCGCGTCATCAGCAGATCCACATCGTCGTCCCAGGGAATGAAGCCCCGGTGACGCACGCTGCCGAGCAGCGTGCCGCACATGAGATTATATTCAATCCCATGGCGGGCGCACACCGAGATGATATCCCGAAGCTGTTCCAGCAGTTCCGCGTGTATCTCTGCCAGGGAAAGCTTTTTTTCCGGGTTTTCCGATACGTGATCATTCATGCAGGAACGCCTCCGTTTTTGCGGCAATGGACTCCGCGTCCAGGCCATAAACTTTTCGGAGATAATCCTGGGATCCGACGACCGTGGAATAGGTGTCCATCAGTCCCAGACGAAGCACCCGGACCGGCAGCCCGGATTCCGCGGTCACCTCGCAAATCGCGCTGCCAAAGCCGCCCACCACCGTGTTTTCCTCCACTGTAACCACTTTGGAAAACCGGCGCAGGAGCCCGCGCACCGCCTCGATATCCAGGGGTTTCAGGCAGGGGAAGGAAACCACTTCTGCCTCGATGCCGTGGGCATGCAGCCTCTCCGCGGCCGCCGAGGTCTGGGTGAGAATGCCGCCGGAAGACAGAATGGCCACATCCCTGCCTTCCCGCAGCGTCAGCGGTTCCGGTGCTTTCCATGCGCGGATCGGCTCACGGTGAACCAGGGGTTCGTTTCCCCGGCCCAGGCGCAGATAACAGGTTCCCGGCCGGCGGATGACCTCCCGGGCAGCCCATTCCGCCTCCGCGGGATCTCCCGGCGCAAAGCAGGCAACCCCCGGCAAAGCCCGGAGAATGGAAAGATCCTCCGTGGCATGATGGCTCATTCCCAGTGAGCCGTAGACAAAGCCGCCGCCCACGCAGACGATTTTCACCGCGGCATCATGATAGGCGCAGTCGTTCCGGATTTGCTCCAGAGGCCGAAGGGAGGGAAAGTTCCCGATGGAATAGACCAGCACCGTGCGTCCGGTGGCCGCCAGGCCCGCGGCCATGCTGACCATTCCCTGTTCGGCGATGCCGGCATTCAGGATTTGAGCGGGGAAGCGTTCCCATACCGGACGGAGCACGCCGAAGCCCAGGTCGCCCGTGATCAGAACCACCCTGGGATTTTGCTCCATTTCCGCCAGGAGCACCCTCACAAATGCGTCTCTCACGGCCTTTGCGCCTCCAGTTCCTTCAGTGCCGCCTCATATTCCTCCCCCTGCGGGGTACGATAATGCCAGAGGATGTTGTTTTCCATGAAAGAGATTCCCTTCCCCTTCACGGTATGCGCGAGAATCATATGGGGCTTCCCGTCCTCCCCGGCCGCCTCCCGCAGGGCCTTTTCCAGCGCCACGGGATCGTGACCGTCCACCGAACGCACGTCCCATCCGAAATCCCGCCATTTCTCCGCAAACGGCTCCAGGCGAAGGGTGTTCTCCACCGTGGTCAGGGACTGCATGTGATTATAATCCACAATGGCGATCAGCCGATCCAGCTGATACTGGGCGGCTTGCAGAGCCGCCTCCCACACGGATCCCTCATCACATTCCCCGTCGCCCATCACCACGTACACCCGCCAGGGAGCCTGATCCATCCTGGCCCCAAGGGCCATGCCCACTCCGATGCCCAGGCCGTGACCGAGGCTGCCGGTTGACACTTCCACCCCCGGAACCCCCTTATGGCTGACGTGGCCGCTGAGGATGGAGCCATCCGCGTAATGGGTTTTCAGCTGCTCCACAGGAAAGAAGCCCGACTCCGCCAGCGCCGCGTACACCGCGCTGCCCGCATGGCCCTTGCTGAGAATCAGCCTGTCCCGATCCGGCCAGGCAGGATTCGCGGGGTCCACGCGCAGGATGCGGGCATATAAAACAGCGATGATCTCCGCGACGCTCAGAACGCTGCCGATGTGGCTTCCGCGGCTCAAATGGGTCATTTCCAGGCCGTTCCGGCGGATCAGCCAGGCCAGCACCCGGGGATCCTTCACGTCCGGCCGGGAATCCCCAAAGGCGCGGTGCACCAGGCGCTCATAACTTTCCATGATCTTCTGTCCTCTTCTCCTTCGCCATGTCCTCCGCCTTCGAGAAAACGCCGCGAATCGTTTCAAAGAAAAGGCGGGTATCCAGCGGGAAGCTCTGATTTCGCGCGTATTCGACGCGAAGACGATTTTTCTCCGGCAGGATGAGTCGTTCAAAATTGGCGACAGGATCCTCCTCGCCGACAATCTCGTCCTGAGCGATGTAAACGATGCTGCTGCGATCGGTGATACCCGGCCGCACCCACAGAATGCATTCCTGTTCCTTCGTATAACGGGTGGTGTAAAGCAGAAGCTCCGGCCGGGGACCCACAAAGCTCATATCCCCTTTGAGGATGTTGAACAGCTGCGGAAGCTCATCCAGCTTCAGCCGGCGCATGATCCGTCCGGCCCGGGTGACCCGGGCATCGTTTTTCGCGGTGCATCCGCCGGTTTTGTCCGCGCCCTCCACCATGGAGCGAAATTTATAGATCATGAAGGGCTGATTATGATATCCCCCCCGGACCGCTTTATAGATCACAGGGCCGGGAGAATCCAGCTTCACCCACAGAGCCAGCGGGATCATCAGAATCAGCCCCGGGATCAGCAGCACTATGGCCAGGAGCAGATCAAGCAGCCGCTTGATCACCTTACTGTAAAAGGGATGGCTCAGAGGGCCGTCCCAATACGGCATTTTCGGAAGGTCTTTCCCGCTCATCCTCGCTCCCCCATCAATCTTCCAGCTGATCAAGCAGTTCGTTGAAACGTTCCAGCTCCTGTCGGCTGGAATACTGCAGCACAAAGCGGCCCTGATTCACCGATCCGGTCAGAGCGCATCTGAGCCCCGTTTTCCGCAGCACTTTTTCCCGCAGCTCCTCCAGCTCGGCCGGAAGCTTCCGGGCAGCACTCGCAGTTCCGGGGCCGGATTTTGCGGCGCTTTCCCTGGGTTGAGCGTCCTCACGGGCCTGGGCGGCCAGATGTTCCGTCTGCCTGACGTTCAGGCCTTCCCGGACCGCGCGTCGGGCCAGGCTTACCTGATCTTCCGCCGTTTTCATTCCTGCCAGAGCCCGGGCATGCCCCTCTGAAATCTGCGCGGAAGACACCATTTCCGTCACTTCCTCCGGAAGGGACAGAAGTCGCAGCGTATTGGCCACGGCAGCCCGGCTGCGGCCCAGGCGCTGAGCTACCTTCTCCTGGGTATAGCCGCACTGGGTCATCAGGGCTTTGATGCCCCGGGCTGTTTCCATGGGATTGAGGTCCTCCCGCTGGAGATTTTCCACCAGGGCCACCTCCATCTGCTGGAGGGCATCCAGGTCTTTGATCAGGCAGGGAACGGTCGCCATTCCCGCCAGGCGGGCCGCCCGGAAACGCCGCTCACCCGCAACGATCCGATATCGTCCGTTGGCGGAGGAAACCACCAGCAGCGGCTGCAGGACGCCCTGTTCCCGGATGCTGTCCGCCAGCTGCTGAAGCGCATCCCCGTCAAACTGTTTGCGGGGCTGGTCCGGGTTGGGATCCAGCTCCCCCAGGTCAATTTCCCGAACCTGCGTTTCCTCGTCCTCCGACATCTGGAAGAGGGAATCCAGGCCCCTGCCTAAGCCATGCGTCTTTTTTGCCATAAATGATAAACTTCCTTTGCTTTCCTTCGTTTCCGCTGTCCGGAATGCCCTGCCTGCCCTTATTTTTTCCGGTCCCGGGCAAGCACTTCTTTGGCCAGGGCCTGATAAGCCTGGGCCCCGGTGCTTTTCGGATCGTACAGATTGATCGGCTCGCCGTGGCTGGGTGCCTCGCCGAGGCGGACGTTTCGCGGAATCGTAACCGCGAAGACCTCCTTCCGGAAGTGTTTTTTCACCTGATCCACGACCTGCAGACCCAGATTCGTGCGCCCGTCCAGCATGGTGAGCAGGATGCCTTCCAACTCCAGATGCGGATTGATCGTACGCCGGACCCGGTTGATCGTGTTCATCAGGGCGGTCACCCCCTCCAGGGCGTAATACTCACACTGAATCGGCACCAGCACGGCATCCGCCGCGGCCAGGGCGTTCAGCGTCAGGAGGGAGAGGCTGGGCGGACAATCGATGAAAATGTAGTCGTAATTCTCCCGTTCCGGACCGAGAAGCTTTTTCAGAAAAAACTCCCGTTCCTCCGCATCCACCAGTTCCACCTCAGCGCCGGCCAGCCGGATATCCGATCCCACCAGCCGCAGCTTTTTGACATCTGTTTTCTGCACGCAATCCTTCATTCTGGCCTTGCCCATCAGGGCGTCATACACCGAATTATCACTGCGGACGGAGCGGCCGAAACCGCTGGTCGTGTTCCCCTGAGGATCCAGATCCACCATCAGGATTTTCTTTCCCATGTCCGCCAGGGCCGCGGAAAGATTCACGGCGGTCGTCGTTTTACCGACGCCCCCCTTCTGGTTCGCGATTGCTACGATCCTTGCCATGGTTGCTCCTTCGTGAAAAAAAGTCATACGTTCTTATTATATGGATTTGGGGGGTGCTTGTAAAGCCGGCTATCGCGCCAGATATGCTTTCCCGCCGGAGGAATACAGGATCGTGCGGTCCCGGCGAATCAGAATGGCTTCGGTATCCTTCAGGCTTTCCACAAGGGCCAGGCCTTTCTCTTCCCCCAGCGCAAAAACCGCTGTGGAAAGCGCGTCCGCCCGAACGGAGCTGTCCGTCAGGATGGTGACGGAGGCAAGGCTGTTCTGCACGGGCCACCCGGTCGCGGGATCCAGAATATGATGATACCAGACGCCGTCGTATTCAAAGCCCCGTTCGTAGATTCCGCTGGTCACGATCGAACCGCCGCCGGATTCCACAATGAACATGCTCTCCCCTGTGGGACGGTCGATATCCTGGATACCGATTTTCCAGAGCGTGCCGTCCGGTTTTCTCCCGATCGTGACGACGTTGCCCCCGAAGGAAAGCACCGCGCTTTCCACGCCTCTTTTCTGAAGAAACGCGGTCACCGCGTCCGCAATATACCCTTTCGCGATCCCTCCCAGATCAATCATCATGCCCGCGGGAAGGGTCACCGTGCATCCGTCCAGCGTCAGATACCGCCATCCGATCCTCTCGGCCGCTTCCGCCAGCTCCTCCTCAGAAGGCGGCGATGGAACACCCGGAGAAGTAAAATGCCAGAGAACGGATGCCGGGGCAATCGTGACGTCGAAAGCGCCTTCGCTGATGGCGCTGACCTCCTGCGCGATGCGGATGATCTCTGCCGTCACAGGGTCCACCTGCGTCGGCTCGCCTTCCGCGTGATTGATCCGCCAGACATCGCTCCCCTCCACCGTTCGGGAAAGCAGCGCCTCATATCGGGCGCATTCCTGAAGCGCCTCCTCCAGAACAGCCCGGTCGTCCACATAAGCCATGAACGTGATCACCGTGTCCAGATGAAATCCGACCGCGGACTCCTTCTGTTGTTCCGCCCGGGCCGAAGCCCCCAGCAGGAGCAGAAAAACGGTCATCCCCAGAGATAGCCATCGTTTCATCATAACATTGAACCTCCTGAACTCATCTGCCACGAACCTCAACGGCCAGGCGATGGGGCAGGCAGACGATGAAGCCGCCCAGGACGCGGGTTTCCAGGTTTTCCGCGGTCACCTCGCCCATGCCGACGCAATCCTGCCCGGAGCAATCGGCTTCGGTCACGGAAACCGAGGTCCCGGTCATCGTGACGGTGTTCATTCCTCCGTCCTTCGTCTCAATCCGAAGCACATGCGCTTCCTCAAAGGGAAGCACCGCGACGTCTTTTCCGTCCAGGGTGATGTAAACCCGGAGGCTCCCCGTGCTTTCGGGCCGCAGCACGCCTCCTTCCCACGGCTCGCCGTCCAGAATCAGCCTGTCCGCCGGAGCGCGTGAAGCCGTGGCTTCCGGAGACACCGTCCTGTCCGGAGCAGATGAAGCCGTGGCTTCCGGAGACACCGTCCTGTCCGGAGCGGGCGAAGTCGTAGC
>CADBLV010000163.1 GCA_902795555.1 uncultured Eubacteriales bacterium
AGCTTCTGCGATCAGATCGCGCTGATGCTCAGTTCCGGCATGACGCTCCGGGACGGCATTGAAATGCTGGCCGAAGACGAGATGAAGGGAAACGAAAAGGTTCATCCCTATACGGATCTGTATAAGATCGTGGATGAAACCGGTTCCCTTTATGTAGCCATGAAGGAGAACGAGGACAGCTGGCCTCAGTATATGATCGAAATGGTGGGCATCGGTGAACAGACCGGCCGGCTGGAAGATATCATGATCAGCCTCTCTACCTACTATCAGCGAGAGGGAAGAATCCGGACCGCCGCGGTCAGTGCTATCACCTATCCGCTCGTGCTGGGCGTGATGATGGTTGTCATCATCGGGATTCTGCTGTGGCGTGTTCTGCCGGTGTTCCGTCGGGTGCTGGAGAGCCTGGGCGTCGGAGCCAGCGGCAGCGGATCCCTGCTGATGCGCGTGGGCACGATCGTCGGCTGGGGCGTGTTGATACTGATTGCGCTGGTTGTGCTGATTGCGATTGTCATCATGATCCTGTTAAAAACCAAGGCCAAGGATAAGGTACTGAAATTCCTGAAGAATCTGTTCCCGCCGATTCGTAAGCTGACGGAACAGCTGTCTGCTTCCCGGGTGGCCGGTATTCTGGGTCTGATGCTGTCCAGCGGCTTCCCCATGGAGAATGCGCTTGAGATGGCGCCTGCCGCGCTGGCGGATCAGGAATCGATCGACAAGGTTGAGATTATCCGCAAGAAGATGAAAGACGAGGGCGAAACCTTCTCAGACGCCCTGGCGGTCAGCGGTCTGTTTGCGGACTTCCATAACCGGATGCTGAAGGTCGGAGCTGCTTCCGGTCACGAGCCCCAGGTCATGTCCAAGATTGCCGCGATCTATGAGGAGCAGGTGGAGGACGGACTGGATCGTCTGATTTCTATCGTGGAGCCGACGCTGGTTGCGCTGCTGAGCATTGTGATCGGCGCGATTCTGCTGAGCGTTATGCTGCCCATGGCCGCTGTGCTCAGTTCCATGTAAGAGGCGATTGCAACCGATGGGTAATTCAGAAAGAAAGGAGCGGACGAAATGAGTATCAACAAAAAGGATGTTGGAGCGATCCTCATCTTCGTCGCTCTCATCGTGGGCTTCATCCTGCTGGTGAACAGTATTACCAACAAGGGAAGCAGCCGGGAGATGGATATCGTCAGGGATGCCGTGAAGAACGCATCTCTGACCTGCTATGCCGTCGAGGGAATGTATCCGGAGAGCCTGGAATATCTGAAGCAGCATTATAACCTCTCCTATAATGAGGACAAGTATATCGTGTTCTATGAACCGATGGCATCCAATCTGATGCCTTCGATCAAAGTGGCCGAAAGGGGGGCTATGGACCTGTGAGCAAAACCGTAGGACATAATCCCCGGACTATCCAGAACGTATTTATTCTGCTGCTGCTATCCGTATTTGCCTGTTTGAGCACGTTCCTGGTGACTATGGGCGCCCAGGCTTATCGCAGCGCTGTGGAACGTTCGGAAAAGAACAGCTCCAGCCGGATTATGACAGCTGTGGTGCGCAGCGCAGTATGGGCGGAAGACGGCGGCGAAGTGGGAATCGAGCGGTTCGACCAATATGGGCTTACCGTGCTGAGTATCATGAACGATTACGATGGCGAGAAGTTTTTCAAGCGCATTTACTGTTTTAACGGCAAACTGTATGAATGCTATCAGGGCGAGGCAGCGGAATTCGATCCGGAATATGGAGAAGATCTGTGCGATCTGAAGGATTTTGAACCGTCGATCGACGGCCAAATGCTGACCGTAAGGCTGACTGCGCCGGACGGCACGCAGAGCGAAATTCACACCTACCTGAGAGCGGGAGGTGCTGAGCAATGAAGGAAGGCGGACGCGCAAACGCGTTACTTGTTGAACTGCTGATCGTCATCTTCTTCTTCATGATCGCGGCGACTACCCTGGTGGAACTGTTTGCTGCCGCGAAATTAAAGAGCATGGAAGCGAAAGCACTGAATGATTCCATGCTGAAGGCTCAGAATCTGGCGGATGAACTGTATGGTGCTTCCGATCCGGAAGCGTTGCTTGCGGAAATGCAGTTTCGCAATGAGGACGGAACCTGGGTGATGGACGATGATGGATACCTGATCAAGGTGACACATCATGACGAAGAATCCGAAAACGGCGTTCTGCGCACCTATGATGTCACCTCCTATCAGGGAGAGAAGCAGCTGCTGACGCTGCCATCCACCAGGTATCTGCCCAAGGAGGTGAGCCCATGAAGCGAAAGATCGCGCTGGGCCCCGGCGCCGCATCCCTGATTCTGATCGTGGTGGCACTGAGCCTGGCTATGATGGCCATGCTGACGATTATCGAGGCCAAAAATGACTACAGCCTCTGCGCCCGGAGCGCATCCATGATCGAGCAGGTTTATGCATTGAACGCTGTGAGCGAAAAGCGCTTCGGCGAGGTGGATGCCCTTGTGACCAAAGCAGCCGGAGAGAGCAGCGAGGAGGCCTTCCTCAGCAAGGTTAAAGAATCGCTTCCCGAAGGTATGACCATGGAGGGAAATCAGATTACCTGGAAAGAACCCCTGGAAAACCGGACGCTGGAATGCATCGTTCGGATTCAGAAATCCCTGAATCCTGACCGGATTCAGTGGGTGGGCCATAAGCTGACTGTTACAGAACCGGAGGAAGATTGGGAATGGTAGAGACGTTAGACGAGATCCTGCGAAAAGCACTGCAATACAAAGGATCGGATGTATTTGTGGTTCCAGGTTCTCCGATTATGACCAAGGCCAGTGGGAAGATGATTCCGATTACGGAAGAACGTGCACTGCCCTCTGACATCAGTATTCTGGTTGATCGGGCTTATGAGCTGTCCGGACGTGGCAGGGAAATTCTGCAGGAGGAAGGCGACGACGACTTCAGCTTTGCTGTTCGCGACTTGAGCCGTTTCCGTTGCAACACCTATCGGCAGCGCGGCAGCCTGGCCATGACCTGCCGTGTAGTTGCCTTCGGGATTCCGAATCCGGAAGAATGCCATATTCCCGGCGTGGTCATGAAGCTGGCGGATCTGCGAAGCGGCATGATTCTGGTTACAGGTCCGGCAGGTAACGGTAAGAGCACCACGCTGGCCTGCCTGGTGGACAAAATCAACCGGACCCGCAGCGGGCATATTATCACGATTGAAGACCCGATTGAGTATCTGCATCCCCATAAGAACTGTCTGGTTTCCCAGCGGGAAGTACCGGGCGATGCTTCCACCTTCGCGCGGGCCCTCCGGGCCGCCCTCCGACAGGCGCCGGACGTGATTATGCTGGGCGAAATGCGCGATATTGAGACGATTTCCACAGCGATCACCGCGGCCGAAACCGGCCACTTGCTTCTGAGCTCTCTGCATACGCTGGGTGCCGCCAAAACCATCGACCGCGTGATCGATGCTTTCCCGGCTAATCAGCAGAACCAGATTCGGGCGCAGCTGTCCATGGTGCTGCGGGCGGTTGTCAGTCAGCGGCTGATTCTCACCAAAGACGGGACGCTGCATCCTGTGTTTGAGGTCATGTGTGTTAACCCCGCGATTCAGAACCTGATTCGTGAAGGAAAGACTCACCAGATTGACAATGCTATTTTCGGCGGCGGCGCGGACATGCTTTCCATGGATACGGAACTGGCCCGGCTGCTTCGGGACGGCAGGATTGACCGGGAACAGGCACAGCTGCTGGCTATTCATCCGGAAACAGTCGAACGACAGGCCCGGTTTATGAAGTAAATCATCGTTTCAGAGAAACCTCCTTTACGGAGGTTTTTCTTTTGCCTTTTCTGTTCCGATCAGCTGACGGGACACATCCCGTCTGCCATCCTGAAACTTCATTTGTCTTTCCTTTGTTCATTTATTGTGTTTTCCTGAAAAGTGAGTATACTATAACCATTCACCGACCCCACGACGGGTCGGACAGAAAGGAAGATGGATTGTTATGAAGAAACTGATCGCACTGGTACTGGCTGTTATGATGCTGGTTCCCGCCTTTGCCATGGCGGAAAACGTCATTAAGATCGGCGTGTTTGAGCCTTCTACGGGCGACAACGGCGCCGGCGGGAAGCAGGAAATCCTCGGCATTGAATATGCCAACAGCCTGAAGCCCACCGTGACCATCGGCGGCGTTGAATACAAGGTTGAGCTGGACATTCAGGACAACCAGTCCTCCACAGATAAGGCGAAATCCGCCGCTCAGACCCTGATCAGCAATGGCGTGTCCGTGATTCTCGGCTCCTATGGCTCCAGCGTATGTATGGCGATCGGCGACGACCTGGTGGCCGCGGAAGTGCCTGCCATCGGCGTGAGCTGCACCAACCCGAACGTAACACTGCTGTGTGACTATTACTGGCGGATCTGCTTCCTGGATCCCTTCCAGGGCACGGTCATGGCCAATTTTGCCAAGGAACAGAACGCTACGAAAGCCTATGTGCTGACCATGCAGGGCGACGATTACGGCATGGGCCTTGGCAAGTACTTTGTCAACGCATTCAAAGCGCTGGGCGGCGAAGTGGTTGAAGAAAACTTCCTGGAAGGAGCCAGCGATTTTGTTGGCAATATCAACACCGCGATCTCCAGCGGATGCGACGTCATTTTCGCTCCCTGCTCCACGGTTTATGCCGCGCTGATTATTGATCAGGCAGCCGCGCAGGGTGTCACCTTCCCGCTGATGGCCGGCGACACCTGGGAGAGCTCCGTTATTCTGAATGCAGCCAAGGGCAAGAATATCAACGTATACTGCTCTACCTTCTTCGATGAGAATGATACCGCCGCGGCTGCCGCAGATTTCGTCAAGGGCTTTAAAGCCTGGATGAATGCTGACAGCAGCAAGCTGACTAACAACGGCGGAAATGACATCGTTGCGGCGGTTTCTGCTCTGGGCTTTGATGCTTACAACGTTGCCATCGCCGCCATCGAAAAGGCCGGAAGCGCAGACGCCAAGGCGATTGCCGAGATCCTTCCCACGGTCGAAGTGGAAGGCGTGACCGGCAAGATTTCCTTTGACGAAAACGGCGATGCCAAGAAGGACATGGCGTATATCAAGTTTGCCAATCCGGAGACGGTTGCTTTTGATTTCGTGAAGACTCAGACTGTCAGTGAATAAGAATGATCAGGATGAGCTGATGACATGATCCGGTTCATCGTGGGGCTGCTGCGTGAGCAGCAGCCCCGTTCCCGTTTCGAAACCATTCATCGGGGAAGGAGTTTCCTATGCTTGACACACTGTTGCCCTATCTGCTGGCTGGGATTTCCGTCGGCGGACAGTACGCGCTGATCGCTGTGGGCTATACCATGGTTTATGGTATTCTGAGGCTGATTAACTTTGCCCATGGCGACATTTTTACCGCCGCAGGTTTTTTTGTGGTTTATCTCTCCGCGACGATGCCGCCCATTTTGTCCATTCCGGTGATGATCGTGATGACTGTGGCGCTGGGATTTGTGGTTGAACGAGTCGCATATAAGCCGCTGAGATCAGCACCACGCATGTCCATCATGATTTCAGCAATCGGCGTCAGCTATCTGTTGCAGAATCTGATGTGGTATCTGACCGGCGGCCTGGCCCGTCAGTATCCGGTGCTGGCAGGACTGAGCGATACGATCAAAATCGGTTCCGCAACCACAAAAGTTGTGACCATTGTGACACCGGTCGTGACCGTTTTGCTCGTGATTGCGCTGGTGATGCTGATCAAAAAAACCAAGATCGGCATGGCGATGCGGGCTGTATCCGTTGATTTTGAAACCTCTCAGCTGATGGGTATCAAGATCAACAACGTGATCTCGGTTACCTTTGTGATCGGTTCCGCCATGGCCGCGATCGGATCCATGCTGTATTTTACGAACTATACCGCGGTCACTCCGACAGTTGGCGCCATGCCGGGACTGAAAGCCTTTGTGGCGGCAGTGTTCGGAGGCATCGGTTCCATTCCGGGAGCGATGATCGGCGCTTTGATTATCGGGATCAGTGAAAATCTGATCAAGGCTGCCGGACTCACTGCATTCTCGGATGCATTTACCTTCGCGTTGTTGATCGTCGTGCTGCTGGTGCGGCCCACCGGGCTGTTCGGCGAAAAGACCACAGAGAAAGTGTGAGGTGAGGATGATGAAGAAAAAAGCCAGTCCGCGCCTGATCATTTCCCTGATTGTGGTTGCCGCCATTTATGCAGGCGCCTGGGCAGTTGAAAAGATTAACGGCACACAGTCGATGGTGGTCACGGTGCTCCAGAAAGGCGCTGTGTATGCGTTGATTGCCGTATCCATGAACCTCCTGAACGGTTTTACCGGGCTGTTCTCTCTGGGACAGGCAGGATTCATGCTGGTTGGAGCCTACAGTTATGCCATTTTGACGATTCCCATGGCGAAACGCGCTGCAGTTTATCAGTATTACGACGGAGGGATTGTCCAGTTTACCCTGCCGTTCCTGCCGGCCATGTTGATTGCCGGCCTGGTGGCTGCTTTGTTTGCGGCGCTGATCGGCCTGCCGGTGCTTCGGCTGAAAGGCGATTATCTTGCCATCGCTACCCTGGGATTTGCAGAAATCATCCGGGCACTGATTCAATGGGACAATATCGGACCCCTGACTAATGCGTCCAATATCCTGAAAACCTATCCGACTCTGAAGACGATTATGCCCGGGAATACCGCGCTGTTTTCTTTCATTGTGGTTGGAATCTGCATCGGACTGATTCTGCTGCTGATTAATTCCACCTACGGGCGGGCGTTTAAGGCGATCCGGGATGACGAAATCGCAGCGGAAGCCATGGGAATTAACCTGTTCCGACATAAGATGATGGCCTTTATCATCAGCAGCTTTTTCGCCGGGATCGGCGGCGCATTGCTGGCCATGTATCAGGGTGCTTTACAGGCCATCGCTTTCAAGAGCGCCATGACTTATGAGATCCTGCTGATTGTGGTCATCGGTGGACTGGGATCCGTTTCGGGCAGCATCATCGCCTCTTTCCTGTTCATTGCCTGCAGCGAATGGTGGCTACGCTTCCTGGACGCGGAAACCATGATCGGCGATTTCAAGGTTCCGCTGTTGGCCCCCGGTTTCCGGATGGTGGTTTTTTCCGTGGTGATTATGCTGGTGGTTCTCTTCTTCCGAAGGGGCATTATGGGTACGAAGGAACTCTGGGAACTGGGTTCCCGCAGGGGTGCGAAGGGAGGCGTTCATAAGGCATGAGTGAATTGCAGAAAAATGAGCCTGTCCTTCGGCTTCAGGATATCACAATGCAGTTTGGCGGCGTGGTTGCAATCAACAATTTGAGCCTGGAAATCCGCCAGGGAGAGATTGTGGCGCTGATCGGCCCAAACGGAGCCGGAAAAACAACCGCTTTTAACTGCGTTACAGGGGTTTATGAACCGACGAACGGTGCCGTTTATTTCCACGGAAAGCCCATCGCTGTGAATCATCCTCAGGGGAAAATGAAGAAGATTTACGGCGGCATCAACGGCGACCGATATGAAAACCAGAAGCCGGTCGTCTATACTCCGGACCGAATTACACATATGGGTATCGCGCGCACCTTCCAGAATATCCGGCTGTTTAAAAGCCAAACCGCCTTTGAAAACGTGCTTATTGCCACCCATCTGCGGTGCAAAAGCAATTTCCTGACCGCTTCTCTCCGGCTGAATATGGGCGAAGAAAAGGCCATGCGGAAAAAGGCCATGAACCTGCTTGAAACAGTCGGCCTGGCAAACGAGGCGAATGAACTTGCTACCGCACTGCCTTACGGAAAACAGCGGCGGCTGGAAATCGCCCGGGCCCTGGCCACCGATCCGACTCTGCTTCTGCTTGACGAACCGGCAGCGGGCATGAATCCTCAGGAAACGGACGAGCTGGGAGAATTCATTGTTGATATCAAGAACCGGTTCAATCTGACGGTGTTTATGATCGAGCATCATATGAACCTGGTGATGGATATCTCCAACCGGATCTATGTGCTTGATTTCGGGAAACAGATTGCGGAAGGAACGCCGGACGAGATACAGAAAAACCCGGTCGTGATCGCGGCCTATCTGGGGGTGGATGAAGAATGAGTCTGCTGAAAGTGACGGATCTGGTGGTCAGTTATGGCGGCATTGAAGCCCTGAAGGGAATTTCCTTTGAGGTGGGACAGGGACAGATTGTCACTCTGATCGGCGCAAACGGGGCGGGAAAGAGTACTACCCTGCGAACCATCGCCGGACTGGTGCCCCATAAAGACGGACGGATCTATTATGATGGAAGGGATATCACCGACTTCAACACCCAGAAAATCATTGAGCAGGGAATCGCCCTGGTTCCGGAGGGAAGGCGGGTGTTTGCCAACCTGACAGTCCTTGAAAATCTGCGAATCGGCGCCTACCTTCGCAAGGACAAAGATCTGATCGAAGAGGATATTCAATATGTTTACGATCTGTTTCCGCGGCTGAAAGAACGTTCCTGGCAGTTGGCGGGAACCCTTTCCGGCGGGGAACAGCAGATGCTGGCTGTCGGTCGAGCCGTCATGACCCGTCCGAAACTGATTATGATGGATGAGCCCAGTCTGGGACTTGCGCCGCTGGTTGTACAGGATATTTTCAAAATTATCCGGACCCTGAAGGGTACGGGCATGACCGTGCTGCTGATTGAGCAAAACGCTAATGCAGCTCTTCATGCCTGTGATTATGCTTATGTGATGGAAACCGGTCGGATTACGCTGTCCGGAACGGGGGAGGAATTGCTGGCCAGCGAAGCTATTCAGGAGGCTTATCTCGGGAAAGCCAGCAAATGAGAAACCCGACAGGAGTCTGCGAGCAGATTGCGCATCAGAAAAAGCGGGAGTTGATTGAAAAAAATCAGCTCCCGTTTTCTGTGACGCGATCCCGCGGAAGATTGAGCACCTCTTCCATTCACAAACCGAATTCCCGAAGAAATCAGTCTCCGCTTTCAAAGCCCACAAACCAGGAAAGGGCAGCCCAGGTGTAAACGGAATAATAATTCCCTTCCTCATCCCGTCCCCTGCGGAGAAACGCTTCCGCTTCGTCACGTGTTAGCAACCGGAAACCGGCGAAACATTCGCTGCCGACCGCGCCTTGCTGTGACAGCATATCTGTATCAGGGAGATCATAAACCGCTAAAACCAGCCCGTTACTCTCGTCTGTCAATCCGGGAGATGAAAACAGCAGGGGATTGATCACCTCCGCACGGGCTGGGGCAGCGGTGATTCCGGTTTCTTCGGCAATCTCCCTGCAGGCGGCAGAGAGAAGCGGACAATCTGTTTCAAGATCCTCCGGATCCAACAGACCCGCGGGAGGGGAAAGCAGAAATCGGCCGGCAGGATAGCGATATTCACGAAGGAGAAGGAGCCGAGGCGCTATGCCTGGGGTGCGAAGAATGACAACACAGGTGACAGCGTCCGGCAACATGGCCCTGAATGCATCGTCCGATTTCAGCGCCGGCAATTGATCCGGGGCTTTCCGGGTTGCGTTGTAATAATGCCGTCCCGGAGCATATTGCAAATCCACCACATTCAAAAAAGGAGTTTTCAGAAGGGTTTTCACCTGATCGGAGGATATCTTCGGACCTTTCATCGCTTTACTCATGCTCCTGTTGATCAATTTAGATGATTGTTTCAGACCAGTTTCAATGCAGCTTTTTTCTCCATGCCGGTGTTGAACCAGCACAAATAGCCTATGAAAGACATAAAAGCGCGCCGCAGAAATGAACCTTCACACGATGGTCGAAGCATTGCTTCCTGACGGACACAGTATCATTTAACCTGCATCAGCGTTCTCCTGATAGACACCGCAGGCCAGACGTCCGTGTTCTTTGATGTACAGCAGGGCAATATCCGCACACTTGAACAGATCTTTTCCTTCGGAAAGCTGTTCGAAGAAGGCCAGTCCGGCGCTCAGGGAAATCGGAGGAACTTCGTTCGACCCGACTAACAGGGCCTGATTGATGGCATACAGCTTATCACGAAGAATCTCAGCGTTGCTCAAAGAGGCGTTCTCCATCAGAATGACAAACTCGTCGCCGCCGATTCGGAACAGGGGATCTTCTTCCCGGAAATGCTTTCGAATGGTTTGTGTGACAGTGGTCAGCACCCGATCACCGATGTCATGACCGAATTGATCGTTGAAATACTTGAAATGATCTACATCCAGAATCATCAACCCACCTTTGCGCGCTTCGCAGAAAGCGCTGTAGGCGGATTCAAAGGCGGTTCGGTTCAATACGCCGGTCAGTGCATCATGTTCAGCCGTATAAGACAGGGCTTGCTGCTTTTCCCGATTATCGTCCAGAAGTTTGTTGTAGGCGATCGCCAGATGGCGGAATTCATAGCTACCCTCAACAGGAAGAGACTCCTGCTGATCGAGAAGCGCGATGCTCTTCTGAATCGGTCGAATCATCTGAAGCCGGTTAACGAGCAGGGCAATGAAGGCCAGAAGGAGAGAGAGAAAAATCACGATCTTCTGCAGACGGATCGCATTTCTGACGATCTTCTCGTTCTCAGCTTCTTTGGCTTTTGAATCTTCAGAAAGAAGACGGTGATTGATATCGATTTCGTTTTCCATATCTGTTCTTGTCGCCAGAAAGGTTTCCGAGGTAATCAATTCTTCCGTTTTTTTCAGCTTTTCTTCCGGAGACAGGGCAAGATCCTCGTCAGTGAGAACAACTTGCTGGATCAGCTCAGGATAAGCTGCCATCGGAACCTTCATGGTTTCCGCTTTCAGCCGCATGGCGTACAGCTCGGTCTGACTCATGGCCCAGAAGTCGTTCAGGGCTTTATCCAGATGAAGCACGGCATCCGAATTACTATTGTTTTTTCGGACATTCTCTGTCGCTGCCAGCTGTTCGTTCAAAGCGTTGCGCTGGCCGTTAAAAGTATGCGTATGGGAAGGATCACCATCCTGTAAAAAGGCACGACATTCCTGAGACATGGAGGAGGACAGAGAATCCAACATCCCCGTTGTCTGCTGAGAGGAAAGATAAGCATCCGTGACCGAGAATACAGCATAAAAGGAAGTTTTTGTCACATAGGTGCTGTAAATCAGGCCCACGGCGAGAATCAGAGCGATGATGGCCAAAACCACATTGAACTGATTCATACGGATCCCGTTATGTTCCCGGATTCCTTTCTCTTTGCTCGAACTCACGTAAAACTCCTGTCTGGAGGGAATGACAATCCTTCCGAAAATCGCTTCGTTTGATTATATCATATCATAGGGGGCTGTGGGAATAACAAAACCATTTTTTTTGCAATTTTTGGTAACTGGGTATCTGTCCCTGTGCTTACCAAATGAGTACGATATAATGATTTTCCGGAACCCGGATGAATTTTTCTGATGATTCTTCCACCTGCGAGGGAGAGAATGAATGTGATTTGTCCAGCCGTGAAACTGAAGCGGTGGTTTGTGAAACCGCGGAACTGAAACGATGATTTGTGAGATCGCAAAACTGAAACGGTGGTTTGTGAGACAACGAAACTGAAGCGGTGGCTTGCGAGACTGCGGAACTGAAACGATGATTTGTGAGATCGCGAAACTGAAGAGGAGCTTTGCGAGACCGCGAAACTGAAACGATGATTTGTGAGATCGCGAAACTGAAGAGATGGTTTGCGAGATCGCGAAACTGAAGGTTGATTATCGGGATGAGCTGTGTTATTGTCAGTGAACAGAGGGGGGGAAAAACGTGACAGGCGACAAGAAAATTGAACACATCGAAACAACGGTTTACGAAAAAACGATAAAAGTGGAAATGGACAGACATAGAGAAACGAATGAAAACGCGGGAACGGACAGACGTGGAGAGACGAATGAAAATGCGGGAACGGACAGGCATGGAGAGACGAACGAAAATGCGGGAACGGACAGGCAGGAGAGACGAATGAAAATGCGGGAACGGACAGACCTGAAGAATACGAACGAAAACGCGGGAACGGACAGGTATGGAGAGATGAACGAAAACGCGAGAACGGACAGACGTGGAGAGACGAATAAAAACGCTGGAACGGACAGACGCAGAGAAATGAACGAAAACGCGGGAACGGACGGACGCGGAGAAATGAACGAAAACGATCTAACTGAGGCCTGCGACGACGAATACGGGGGCAAGACGGTGACTTATCTTGTAGGAGACGGGGAAGCGGGGAGGCATCTTCGGGATATTCTGAGGGGACCGATGGGTGTCAGCTATTCAGCGATGAAAAGTGCCAAATGGAACGGGCGTCTGTATGTGAACGGGGAAGGAGCGCATACGAACCGCATTCTTCAGGCCGGCGACCTGATTCGAATCAACTGGGAGGCAGACAAGCCTGTTTATACGCTGAAACCTTATGATTATCCCATCTCCGTTGCTTATGAGGATGAGGATCTCCTGATTGTGGATAAGCCGGCGGGACTGGCCAGCCAAAGCAGCCGAAATCATCCGGACGACTCCCTGGAGAACGCGCTGTACGCCCGGGCAGGCTGCCCGGCGAATTTCATCTATCGCCCGGTGAACCGGCTGGACAAGGGGACGGGAGGACTGATGGCAGTCGCGCGGAACCCCTACAGCCAGCATCTTTTACAGAAGCAATTGCATACGGACAGCTTCCTGAGACGTTATCTGGCGATGACGGATGGATGCCCGCCGGCGGAAGAGGGAACGATCCGGTTGCCGATTGGCAAGGAAAAGGGAGCGACGATCCGGCGGACGGTGATGCCGGAAGGAAAGCCCTCTGTCACTCGATATCGGGTGCTGAAGACGGACCAACACCGGAGCCTGCTTCTGCTTCAGCTGGAAACGGGGCGGACTCACCAGATCCGGGTGCACCTGAGCGCGCTGGGATGCCCTGTCCGCGGAGATTTTCTGTACGGAAAGGAGGATTCGGCTTTTCCCGGATGCCTGGCCCTGCACAGCGCCGTTCTGCGGTTTGTTCACCCCATGAAGGAAGAACCGCTCTGCCTGATTTCCCTTCCTTCCTGGGCGGGAGACATCGAAGATTCTGTTCTTTTGATGGACTTTGATTGATTTTTACGATTTTTTTATGTAATATATTGGAAACCCCTGAAAGGAACGTGGAATTCGTATGACCATTATTGATTTGCTGGAAAGAAATGCCCGGGAATGGCCGGACGATGTCGCGCTTGTCGAAATCAACCCGGATCAGCCGGAAACCCGCCGGATTACATGGCATGAGTTTGAGCTGGTTGAGCCCAGCGTTCGTCAGCCTCACTATCGACGAGAGATGACCTGGGCAGTTTTCGATGAAAAGGCCAACCGGGTTGCGAACATGCTGCGGAGTCATCATGTCGGGAAGGGAAACAAGGTGGCCATCCTGATGATGAACTGCATTGACTGGCTTCCGATTTATTTCGGCGTTCTGAAGACCGGCGCTGTGGTGGTGCCGATGAATTTCCGATATGCTGCGAACGAGATTGAATACTGTCTGAAGCTTTCCGAAAGCAACGTATTGATTTTCGGACCGGAGTTTATCGGCCGGATTGAGGAGATCGCGGATAGAATTCCGAATGTGGCACTTGTTTTCGAAGGCCCCGGATGTCCCTCCTTTGCGGAGGATCTGGTGGAGCTGATCAATGAATGCAGCTCCAGTTTCCCTTCGTGCGAACTGACCGAGGAAGACGACGCGGCGATCTATTTCTCCTCCGGTACCACAGGATTTCCCAAAGCCATTTTGCACAAGCATCGAAGCCTGATCCATTCGGCACGGGTGGAGCAGGCCCATCACGGACAGACGAAAGATGACTGCTTCCTGCTGATTCCGCCTCTGTATCACACCGGCGCGAAGATGCACTGGTTCGGCAGCCTGATCAGCGGCGGAAAGGCCGTGATTCTGAAGGGAACCCGGCCGAAGACCATCCTGGAAGCTGTCAGCAGCGAGCACTGCACCATTGTCTGGCTGCTGGTTCCGTGGGCACAGGATATCCTGACTGCACTGGACAGCGGCGAATTAAAGCTGTCGGATTACCAGCTGGATCAGTGGCGGTTGATGCATATCGGCGCACAACCTGTGCCGCAGAGTCTGATCAAGCGCTGGCTGCAGTACTTCCCGAATCACCAGTATGATACGAATTACGGGCTGAGCGAATCCATCGGCCCCGGCGCGGTTCATCTGGGCATTGAAAACGTCCGGAAAGTCGGCGCGATCGGGATTCCCGGATACGGATGGGAAATCAAAATCATCCGGCCCGACGGAACGACCGCCCAGCAGGGCGAAGTCGGAGAGCTGTGCCTGAAAGGCCCCGGGGTGATGGTATGCTATTATAATAATCCCCAGGCGACGGCGGAAACCCTGAAGGACGGATGGCTGCTGACAGGGGATATGGCGAAGCAGGATGAGGAAGGGTTCGTCTATCTGGTGGACCGAAAGAAGGATGTCGTGATCACCGGCGGCGAAAACCTGTATCCCGTGGAGATTGAAAACTTCATGGCCGCTTATCCGCCCATCAAGGACGTGGCGGTGATCGGCCTGCCGGACGCCAGGCTGGGTGAGATCGCGGCTGCGATCGTAGAACTGGTACCCGGTTCCAATGCCACCGTGGAGGATATCCAGGAATTCTGTCTGGGAATGCCCCGGTATAAGCGTCCGAGGAAGATCATTCTGGCGCCTGTGCCGCGGAATGCCACAGGGAAAATCGAGAAGCCAAAACTCCGGAAGATCTACGGCGGCGAAGGTCTGGTGGATTCTCAGAATAAATCGTAACTCAATCGGAAAATGTGCTGGATGGTAAATTAGGTTTGAAAGTTTAGTTTCATGACACATTGGTCATTGGAATAGTGAGGACATAAAGAATGAAGAAACTGTTGATCGGTAACGAAGCTGTGGCATGGGGACTGTATCACGGCGGTCTGGGCCTGGTGTCCAGCTATCCGGGGACACCCTCCACGGAAATCACGGAATTCCTGGCGCTCCATGATGATATTCATTCGGAATGGGCTCCGAATGAAAAGGTGGCCATGGAAGTTGCCTTCGGTGCGAGTCTGGCCGGAATGCGCTCCGCCTGCGCCATGAAGCACGTGGGCCTGAACGTGGCGGCGGATCCGCTGTTTACGCTGAGCTATACCGGCGTCAACGGCGGCATGGTTATCTGTGTGGCAGATGATCCGGCCATGCATTCCTCCCAGAACGAACAGGATTCGCGTCATTATGCCATCGCAGCCAAGGTTCCCATGCTGGAGCCCTCCGATTCTGCCGAGGCATATGCCTTCGCACGATCCGCTTTTGCTCTGAGTGAAGCGTATGACACGCCTGTCATTCTGCGGATGTGCACCCGAATTGCCCACAGCCAGTGCCTGGTGGAACTGGGAGAGCGGGAACAGGCGCCTCTGAAAGAATATGTCAAACAACCCGGGAAGTTTATCATGGTTCCCGCCAACGCCAAGAAGCGGCATCCTATCGTGGAGGAACGCAGCGCCAAACTGTCCGCCTATGCCGAAGACTGCCCCTATAACCGGGTGGAGTACGCAGAAAACAGCGAGATCGGCATTATCACCTCGGGATGCAGCTATCTGTATGTAAAAGAAGTGTTTGGCGACAGCGTTTCCATTCTGAAGATCGGAATGCCACATCCGCTGCCTACGAAACTGATCCGTACTTTCGCAGAAAGCGTGAAAAAGCTTTATGTGATCGAGGAACTGGATCCGGTCATTGAAAACCATATCCGGAGCCTGGGCATCCCCGTGAAGGGCAAGGAGCTGTTCCCCGCGATCGGAGAATTCAGCCAGCAAACTATCCGAGAAGCATTCCTTTCTGAAGGATTCATGCTCAAAACGCCGGAACCCGAAGGAAACGCTCCGGCTGTGCCGGTGCGTCCTCCCATGATGTGTG
>CADBLV010000164.1 GCA_902795555.1 uncultured Eubacteriales bacterium
AATAAAGGAGCGATGAAGGATGAAGAAACTGATTTCCCTGCTGGTTGCCCTGGTGCTGACCCTGTCCCTGACCGCCGCCCTGGCCGACGGCATTACCATTGCGGTGCCTGATGATCCGACCAACGAAGGCCGCGCGCTGCTGCTGCTGCAGGCTTACGGCGTGATCAAAGTGAATCCCGACGCCGGAATCAAAGCGACGAAAAAGGACATCACCGAGAATCCGCTGAACATCGAATTCGTGGAAGTGGAAGCCCCTATGGTGCCCAATGTGCTGACTGACGTGGATTACGGCATCATCAACGGCAACTTCGCGCTGTCTGCGGCCCAGGCCGGCCAGGAGCTGAATGTTCTGCTGTACGAAAACGCCGAATCCCCCTATGTGAACGTGGTCAGCGTGAAGGCCGAAAACGCCGAAACCGACATGGCCAAGGCCCTGAAAGCCGCTGTGCTAAGCAAGGACGTTGTGGAATATTTCCAGAGCTACAACGGCCAGGCCATTTCTGTTATAGAAGAGGCTACGGACGGATATGACGCCACGGTGAATTACGAAGCCCTGGCCGGGCAGACCATCAAGGTTGCCTGCACGCTGGATCCCCATTCCTTCGTGCTGGAAAAGGCGCAGAAGACCCTGGCCGAAAAGAACATTACCCTGGAGATCATCATCGTGGACGACTACATCACCCCCAACACCATGGTCGACAGCGGCGATGTGTTCGCGAACTTCTTCGCCCATCAGCCCTATCAGGATGACTTCAACGCCGAGAACGGCACAAACCTGGTCAGCATCGCGGGCGTGCATGTCGAGCCCATGGGCCTGTATGCCGGAAAGCAGACGGACCTGACCGCGCTGGGCGTGACCAAATAAGCGATTTGGCGAAATTACGTTGTCTAAACGTTTTTTCGAGCTTATTTCGAACCGGACGGAGACGTCCGGTTCGTTTTTTGCGTTTTTTATTTGCCAGAAGGCGGCCGGGCGCGATATAATAAAAAAGATGTTTAACCCGGGGGAGGAGGAAGCGGCATGATTGAGCTGAGAAATCTGTCGAAGCATTTTACGACGGTGGACGGACCGGTGGACGCGCTGAAGCACATCAATCTGACGGTTCAGGATGGGGATATTTACGGCATTATCGGCATGAGCGGCGCGGGAAAAAGTACCCTGGTGCGATGTATCAATATGCTGGAAAAACCGACAGAGGGCAGCGTGATTCTGGACGGGAAGGATATGGGGACCCTTTCCGAAAAGGAGCTGCGGGCCATGCGGCGGAAGATTACCATGATCTTTCAGGGATTTAACCTGCTGATGCAGCGGACGTGCCTGAAGAACGTGATGCTGCCGATGCGGCTGAGCGGCGTGGACCGGGACAGGGCGGAAAAGCGGGCCCGGGAGCTGCTGGAGCTGGTGGGCATGCCGGACAAGGCCAACGCATATCCGGCCCAGCTGTCCGGCGGCCAGCAGCAGCGGGTCGCCATCGCACGGGCCCTGGCGACGGATCCGCAGGTGCTGCTGTGCGACGAGGCAACATCCGCGCTGGATCCGAAAACGACGCATGCGATTCTGGAACTGATCCGGGATATCAATGAGAAGCTGGGGATCACGGTGATTGTGATTACCCATCAGATGAGCGTGGTGCAGGAAGTTTGCAACCGGGTCGCGATTCTGGAAAACGGCGAGGTCGTGGAAGAGGGGACAGTCAGCGAGGTGTTCTCCAATCCCCGGGCCAACGCCACCCGGAATCTGATCTATCCGGAGCTGTCCGAGGGCGTCAATATCTTCACCGAAGGCGGCCAGCGGGTGCGGGTGATTTTCAACGGCGCCATTGCATCCAGGGAGCCGCTGATTGCCAAAATGGCTGTGGAATGCCAGATTCTGGCCAGCATCGTCGGAGCTTCCACCCGCTCCGTCGGAGACAGGGCCTATGGCTATATGCTGCTGGATATTCCCGGGACGCCGGAGGATCTGGCCCGGGCGGTGAGCTATCTGAGCAAGATGCCGGACATCACGGTTCAGGTTGAGGCGGAATACACCGCGAAGGAGGAGAGAGCATGAATTTCGCAAATGCTTTCACACCGGAAAAATTACAGGAGGCCTGGCAGTGCTTCCTGACGGAATTTCCCTTTGCCATCTGGGAAACCGTGTATTCCACCCTGCTGGCTACGCTGTTTGCGGTGATTCTGGGCCTGCCGCTGGGCGTGCTGCTGGTGACGGGCGAGCAGAAGGGCATCCGTCCGCTGCCCCGCCCGCTGATGAGCTTCCTGAACGTGCTGATCAATTTGCTCCGCTCCATTCCCTTCATCATCCTGATGGTGATGATTATCCCGCTGACGCGGCTGATTGCGGGAACCTCCGTCGGAACAGTGGCTTCCATCATCCCGCTGACGGTGGCGGCCTTCCCGTTTATCGCCCGACTGGTTGAAAGCAGCCTGCGGGAGGTGAATCCGAACATCATCGAGGCGGCCCAGTCCATGGGGGCCAGCACATGGCAGATCGTATATCATGTGCTGCTGCCGGAGAGCGTTCCCAGCCTGATTACCAACATCACGCTGGCCATCACCACCATTATGGGCTATACGGCCATGAGCGGCGCTGTGGGCGGCGGCGGACTGGGAAAACTGGCGCTGTCCTACGGTTATCAGCGGTATCGCTTCGCGATTCTGTATCTGGCGGTGATTGTGCTGGTCGTGATCACGCAGATTATCCAATCCTTCGGCACCTGGCTGGCCCGGAAATGCGACAGGCGGCTGAAGGAAAAATAAGCAGGGACAATCGCTGAACGGAGGCTTGTTTATGATTCGGAAACTGGTTCGCCAGATGCTGACCGCACAGATTTTCTCCGCCCTGACGGTTTCGATCTGCCTGCTGATTGACAACATCATGATCGCCCGGTTTCTGGGTGTTCAGGCCATGGCGGCCTATGGCTTTGCGAACCCGATTCTGCTGGCCATCGGCGCGGTGGGCAGCCTGATGACCGCCGGGGTTCAGGTCGTGTGCAGCAAATCGCTGGGCATGGGCTCCCAGGAGGAAACGAACGCCGGATATTCCACGGCGCTGGCCATCACGGCGGCGGTTTCCCTGTTCTTCCTGGTCACGGTCGGACTGCTGCGCCATCCCATGGCCACGGCCCTGGGGGCAACGGAAAACCCGGAGCTGCACCGGGAAACGGCGGATTATCTGATCGGATTCACGATCGGCGCGCCGGGTTCCATCGGCGCGCTGGTGCTGGTTCCGTTTTTGCAGATGGCAGGCCAGACGGGACTGCTGATCGCGGCGGTCGGCGCGATGACCGTGGCGGATGTGGTGTTTGACCTGCTGAGCGTGCTGGTGTTTCACGGGGGCATGTTCGGCATGGGCCTGGCCTCTTCCCTCAGCTATTATGTGGCACTGATCCTGGCCGGATTTTATTTTCTGAACCCCAAATGTGTCTTCCGCTTTGATCTGAAAAAAGTCAGCTGGAAAAAGACAGTCGAACTGCTGAAAGGCGGTGTACCGACCGTTTTTACCATGGCCAGCACCATCGTGCTGGTGTATATTCTCAATACGCTGCTCAGCCACCTGGACGGCAAGGAGGCTGTGGCCGCCTATACGCTGGTGCTTTCCCTGGGAAACGCCAGCAACTGCATCAGCACGGGCATGGGCGGGGTTTCCCTGACGATGAACGGGATCCTGTTTCACGAGGAGGATCGAACGGGACTGCGGGAGCTGTTCGGGCTTTTGAAGCGTTACGCGGTGATCATCGGGGTTTGCGCCTCCGCGCTCCTGATTCTGATTGCTCCCTGGGCGGTGGATCTCTTTCTGGATGTGGAAAAAGAAAAGCATACCTACGACATGGCAGTGACGGGGGTGCGGCTGTTTGCCCTGGGGCTGACGCCGTGCTGCCTGCTCAGCGGGCTGAAGAACGCTTATCAGGCAACCGGGCGTGTCCGCCTGACGGAAGTCTGCTCCGTGGCAGAGGGACTGGTGTTTCCGGCGATCTGCGCGGTTGCGCTGTCCGCGGCGCTCGGCGTTACGGGCGTGTGGTTCTATTTTCTGGGCGGAGAACTGCTGACGCTGCTGCTGGCCTGCTTCTGTGTTTGCCGCAGGGTTAAAAGGTTTACCCTGAATCCGGACGATTATCTGCTGCTGCCGAAGGACTTCGGCGTTCCGCCGGAAGATTTGCTGGAAATGGAGATCCGGAATATGGAGGATGTGGGGGCTGCCACACGCCTGGCGACCGCCTTCTGCCTGGAGCACGGACTGAATGAACGAATGACCAACCGGATTGCGCTGTGCTTGGAGGAAATGGCGGCCAATACCGTGACCCACGGCTTTTCCAAGGCGCAGAAACCGGCTCATCTTTCCTTCCGCCTGCAGCACAAGGGAGACAGCTGGACGCTGCGCTTCCGGGACGACTGCAAGGCCTTTGACCCGGTTCGCTATGTGCCGAATGAAAACATGGAGAGCGGTATAGGCATCCGAATTTTACTGGGCATGGCGAACGAGGTCCGATATACGTATTCCATGAACCTGAACAACCTGACAACGGTCCTGGTCAATGAAAACGAAGACCGGGAAAAGCATACCGGACTGGACAGGAGGAAAGCACGGAGGCAGCAGAAGCCGGACAGCGAAAACCAAAGCGAATGAATGTCAAAAAGAGCGGACCCCTGTCGGGGCCCGCTCTTCATGATTACACGATTATGCCTGCGTCAGCTTCTTGTAAACGGTAAGCTCCACTTCGGCGCCTTTGATGCTGACCTTTACGTCGTCAGCGACATTGGCCAGGACGGACTTTTCCAGCTCGTCCCAGGCTTCGCGGCTGGCTTCATTGTTTGCCATGTCTGCGGAGAGGGCGTTGCGATATTCCAGCATGGACCACTCCCAGCTTTGCATGGAGGAGAAATCTCCGTCCATTGTCCCGGTCAGCAGCGGGCCATGAGTCAGCGCGGGAATATCCGGATCCCCAGTATCAAAGAAGGCCCTGATTTTTCCCAGGAAGCCGCGGGTGGCTTCGTTTTTGCCGGAGGTGGAAGAGGAGATCAGCTGCTCCCGCTTTTCCTCGGAGAGCCGCTTGAACACTTCCAGATGGAGGACGAAGTTCAGATCGTCTTCTTCAATCCAGAATTCTCCTTCCGTCGGGCCGGCGATAGAGCGCATCATGCTCATCATCTCTTCCGCCAGCAGACGCAGCTGAATGGCGGAACGGGGCGAAAGATGCTTATAGGCAGCAACAGCTTCCACTTCCCTGAGCGCAGCCTCAAATTTCCGCCCGCTGTTGCTGACGGAAATGATGTCTGATTTCATCGGTTTGCTCCTTACTCGATGTTCAGGATATCGGAGAATCCTGTGACATCGAACACTTCCTGAACGATCTCGTTGACATGGGTGATCTTCATGCCGCCCTTGCTGCTCATGATTTTATGGGCAGAAAGCAGCACCCGGAGCCCGGCGGAAGAGATGTAGTCCAGCTTGGAAAAGTCGAAAACCAGGGCATCTGCGCTGCCGAGAGACTGATTCAGCTCCGCTTCGAGATCGGGAGCGGTCATCGTGTCCAGCCGGCCTTCCAGAGCGATGTTCAGGGTTTTGCCTTGCTGAGTCTTTGTGATGGTCATGGTTTTCCTCCTTACCTGCGCGCCCGTTTCCCTTTGAACCGGGCGGAGTGTGCTTCAACAGATACTGGGATTATATCACAGTCCTGCAAGCGTTTGCAAGAGCTCCGGGGAAGGTTTTTTCTTTTCCGCCTCAATTTCGTGAATCAAACGGACGATCTGATCGTTGACCGGCGTCGGGATGCCGGTTTTCGTTCCCCACGCGCAGACCACGCCGTTGATGGCGTCCACCTCACAGGGCTTTTTCTTTTTGATGTCCTGCAGCATGGAGGGCTCGATGGCCGCGTGCTTCTTCATGGCAATGGGCATGATGAGGCAGGCGGCAGCCCGCTTGACGGGGGTTTTCCAGTAAAAGAGGCGAACGATATCCTTTCCCTGGACCGGGGCGAAGGCGATGCCGGCGGCATGACCGACGTCAATGACCTCCTTCATGCAGGCCGAGGCGATTCGCCGTCCCAGGGGATCGGAGACGACGCTGCCGAAGGTTCCGCCCATGACCGTTCCCAGGCCGGAGAAGGTGGCATTGATCAGGAGCTTCGACCAGCGGGCGCCGGGGAGGTTATCCTCCAGAATGACGGGGCACATGGTTTCCAGCACAGCTTTCACCTTTTCCAGACGATCCTCGGGCAGACCGAGCATGCCGCCCATGTGGAAGGTGAGCCCGGAGGGATCGGAGGTCAGAATACTTTCGCCGGGACCGGCCAGGGTCGCGCCCCATTCGACCACGCAGCCTACAGTACGATCCTCGCCGATGATCTCCGCGATATCCGGCTCGGGAATCCCGTTCTGCATGGTGACCAGCAGGCCGTCGGCTGTCAGATAATGATTCAGAAACGCGACGGTTTCCCGGTTGTTCAGCTGTTTGGTCATCAGAAAGATGATGTCATATCGCCCGGTCATTTCCTCCGGCAGCATGGCGGAGACGGGCACGGTCATATTCACGGTTCCGCTGACTCTGGCCCCGCCCGATTTCAGGGCGTCCACATGCGCCCGGTTCCGGTTGACCAGATCCACCGGGACGCCTCCACGGTTCAGATACGCCCCCAGAACGGTTCCCAGGGATCCGGCGCCATAGATACAGATTCTCATTTCCTTCCGTCCTTTCCGAAACAAATCCCGGACATTATACCACATGATCCCGGACCGACGCCAGGCACATTTTGTGGTTGCTCGGAAAGATTGAGTGTGATATAATTTTCCCGGATTTCGCCGGATTCGGGATGGGACGGGCCCGCGGAGAAGAGAACCCGTCCGCGAAGCGGGAATACCGGATTCCGCATGAGACGGGCAGGGGAGAACGCCTGCCCGCGGAGGAAGAATGGATATTACGAGTATTATTACGCTCCTGGGGGGCGTGGCCCTCTTCCTGTTCGGCATGTCGCTGATGGGAGACGGGCTGAAAAAGGTGGCGGGGAACCGGCTGGAGCTGATTCTGTACCGGCTTTCCAGCACGCCGCTGAAAGGCATGCTGCTGGGCGCCGGGGTGACCGCGGTGATTCAGAGCTCATCCGCCACGAGCGTGATGGTGGTCGGATTTGTGAACTCCGCCATGATGCGCCTCAAGCAGGCGATTGCTGTGATTATGGGCGCGATTATCGGCACCAGCGTGACCGGATGGGTGATCTGCCTTTCCGGCGTGGGCGGGGACGGCGCCTCGACGGCGCTGCGTCTTCTGAGCACGGACACGCTCAGCGCCATCATCGCGGTGGCCGGAATCCTGCTGCGGATGATTTCCAAAAAGAAGAGCACCCAGCATATCGGGGATATCATGATGGGTTTCTCCGTGCTGATGTTCGGCATGAAAACCATGTCCGGCGCGGTGTCCGGGCTGCGGGACGATCCCGCGTTCCTGTCCTTCATGACCAGCTTCAGCAACCCCCTGCTGGGGATTCTGATCGGCGCCGCGTTCACCGCCGTTCTGCAGAGCGCCTCCGCGGCGATCGGTATTCTGCAGGCCCTTTCCAACACAGGCGTGATTACCTTCGAGGTTGCGCTGCCGATTATTCTGGGTATCGCGATCGGCGCGTCCGTTCCCGTGCTGATTTCCGGCGTCGGCTCCGGCGTGGAAGGCAGGCGGGCGGCGCTGTCCTACCTGGTGATTGAAGTGATCCGGGTGGTGCTGTTTGCCGCGGTTTTCTATACGCTGAACGCTTTCTTCGCTTTCCCGATCATGCACAGGACGATGGACATGTTCTCCATCGCGCTGCTGAACACGCTGTTCCGGCTGGGGACGGTGGTGGTGCTGGCGCCGTTCATTCCGCTGTTTGAAAAGCTGGTTTCCCGGCTGATCCCGGGGAATCCGGAAAGCGAGGCGGAAACGGAGGACATGAACCGGCTGGAGGAGCGGTTTCTGGCCTATCCCACGCTGGCCGTGGAGCAGACCCGCCTGGCGATTCACCAGATGGCGCGGCTGACCCGGAAGTCCCTGGACGACGCAATCAGCCTGCTTACGGAGTATTCGGAAAAGGGCGCGCAGGAAGTGCGAAACCTTGAAAATGTGGTGGACCGATATGAGGATAAGATCGGCAGCTATTTGATGAAACTGACGGGGCGGGAACTGACGGAAACTCAGAACCGGGCGGTGTCCCAGTATCTGCGGGCCATCACGGATCTGGAGCGGATCAGCGATCACGCGCTGAACATCTCCGAGAGCGCGGAGGAGATGCGTGAAAAGAACGTCACCTTCTCCGACAAGGCCTGGCGCGAGATGGAAAACCTGATCACCGCCATTCGGGAGATTGTGACGATCACGTTTGACAGTTTTCTGAACGATGACGTGGAGACGGCCTATCGGGTTGAACCACTGGAGCAGGTGATCGACCGGCTTTGCCGCCGGATGCGGGAACGGCACGCGAACCGGCTGCAGAAGGGAAAATGCACGATTATCAACGGATATATTTTCAACGACCTGGTGGCGGGATTTGAGCGGATTTCCGATCACTGTTCCAACATCGCGATTGTCATCGTCGAGCTGAAGGACAACGCGCTGGACGTGCACGAGATGTCCGGGATTATCAAGCAGGACCATCCCCATCATTTCGAGGAATACTACGACGAATTCCAGGCGAAATATTTCAGGAAGAAGGATGAAGCGCCCGCGTGACAGGGCAGAGCGGAGGAAAACGGCATGAACGCAGCGCAGCTGGCGGATCAGCTCAGACGCGACAATCAATTCATGAAGGATGTGACCCGGTGGGAAGTGATTCCGGCCCGGCCGGCCTGTACTCTGCCTTTTCCCGCCTGCCTGGACGAACGGCTGAAGCCCGTGCTTGCGGCCCGGGGAATCCATGCGCTGTATACCCATCAGACCCACAGCCTGGAAGCCATTGCCCGGGGCGAGGACGTGACGGTTGTCACCCCGACGGCCTCCGGGAAAACCATGTGCTACAACCTGCCCGTTCTGTCCGCGATTTTGCAGAATCCGGACGCCCGGGCGCTGTATCTGTTTCCCACGAAGGCGCTTTCCGCGGACCAGGTGAGCGAGCTGTATGAGATGATTGAGGCCGCGGGGGCGGATATCAAAACTTATACCTACGACGGGGACACGCCGGCGGCGGCACGAAAAGCCGTGCGCCAGGCGGGCCATATCGTCGTTACCAATCCGGACATGCTTCATTCCGGCATTCTGCCTCATCATACAAAATGGGTCAAACTGTTTGAAAATCTCCGCTATATCGTGATTGACGAGATCCACTCCTATCGGGGGGTGTTCGGCAGCAACCTGGCGAACGTGCTGCGGCGGCTTTTACGGCTGTGCGATTTTTACGGGAGCCATCCGCAGTTTATCCTTTGCAGCGCCACCATTGCCAACCCCGGGGAGCTGGCGGAAACGCTGATCGGCCGGCCGGTGACCCTGATTGACGATAACGGCGCGCCGATGGGCGAACGCCATTTCATCTTTTACAATCCACCGGTCGTCAACCGCCAGCTTGGTATCCGCAAGGGTGTGCTGCCGGAAACACGTGCCATCTCATCGATGCTGCTGAAAAACGGCATTCAGAGCATCACATTTGCCCGCTCCCGCCTTCAGGTTGAAGTGCTGAC